>CAZJGF010000115.1:0-1612 GCA_964545665.1 uncultured Dehalococcoidales bacterium | reverse complement strand
CCCTACGTTACTGCGGGGGCAATAGCGCCTGCCTTTACCAAGGCATCATGTGTTTCCCTAGTGCTATTTATCATGAACTCGACTTTCTTGCGAAGCTCGTCACGGCTGATTTGCCTTGAGGCAATTCCTAGCTCCTGAGCCTTCATTCCTACATCTACTGCCTCACGAACAAAAGCTTCTGGCTCCCCCATAGTCGGTGCGATATATTCCTCACTTATGCCACGCTCTTCAGCATATTTAGCCAGCGACTCGGCAGCAACAATACACATATCATCGGTAATGGTCTTAGCTTCCACATCGAGAACACCACGAAAGATAGCAGGAAAACCGGTGGAGTTATTCACCTGATTTGGGAAATCAGATCTGCCAGTGCCTACAATTCTAGCCCCGGCCTCTTTTGCCTCCCAGGGCCAAATTTCGGGGATAGGATTAGCACAAACAAAACATATGGCATCCTTTGCCATTAGCTTAATCTGCTCGGGCATAATTACCCCCGGTCCTGACTTGGAGTAAGAAATAAGCACATCAGCATCTTTCAATGCTTCAGTCAAATCACCAGTTCTTTTCTCGGTATTGGTAGTCTGGCAAAACTTCCACTTGTCAACATACGTTTCTTTGTTTTCTTCCAGGTCTTTCCGTCCCGGATGAAGAATGCCTTTGCTGTCAACCACTATGGTAGTCCCAGGTTTGGCACCGCAGGCAAAGAGGAGCCTGGCACAAGCGACGTTAGCTGCTCCAGACCCGTTTAAAACAACCCTCACATCGCTTATCTTCTTGCCTACAATCTTCAAAGCATTTATCAACCCGGCCAGCATAACAGTGGCTGTTCCCTGCTGGTCATCATGCCATATTGGAATTGTAGCCTGTGCTCTTAACTGATCAAGGATATAGAAGCATTTGGGATTAGAAATATCCTCAAGGTTGATGCCAGCAAATGATGGCTGTAGCCACTTAACTGCCTGAATGATTTCATCAGGGTCCTTGGTGCCTAAGCAAATGGGCACAGCATCTACACCGCCAAGGTATTTAAACAATAAGCACTTCCCTTCCATCACAGGATAGCCAGCCTTGGGACCAATGTCCCCAAGGCCAAGGACTCGAGTGCAATCAGACACTACCGCTATTGTGTTCCACCTATTAGTAAGTTCGTGGAACTTTGACTCGTCTGCCTTTATTGCTCTGCAAGGCTCGGCAACGCCAGGCGTATAGTAGATGGCAAAATCATTAAAATCGCGGACCTGGCATTTAAGCGCTGTCTGCATCTTACCCCGGTAAAATGCATGCAGTTTCATAGCATCTTCGGCTGGTTTCCTTGCCTTGGCTAGAAGCTCCTCCTTAGTTACTTTTTGTGACATAACTTCCTCCTTTGATTCTTAATCGTTAGCCGAACCATATTATATCCCACTCTTGCGCCGTTTTTTCAACCACGGGTGCTTTTCTCTGTCCAGAATTTGGGAGCTATGCTCTTTCCTTATCCTACCAGAGCGTCCACCATTAGGGTTTGTCAGAGCCAACTCTCTTCTCTCGCTGCATGCCCTGTATTATTACGTAACCATATATCCGGCTTTTGTCTATTTTAGTTAGCCGACATATTTGCTATACTACACTCTTG
>CAZJGF010000114.1:0-1800 GCA_964545665.1 uncultured Dehalococcoidales bacterium | reverse complement strand
GGCCATAATGCTCAGTTATCAATATTCCCTGTCTGCTGTGCAATAGGCTGCTACGTGGCTTGTCCTAACAAGCCAGAGGCGTTTATACTAGAGAGTGATTGAACAGGCAAAATATCACCGTGGGCTGAAACCACACGGAGGTGACGTATCGTGTCTTGCTATCTTCGTCATATGAAGAACATCCTGACTGAGGCCGGCATTGAGGTCACTCCGAGCAACAGAAAACAGGTTGATCAGGCATTTCATCTAATAGTGGGAGTTACCTATAAGGATTGCCCGACTACCTGGAAAAGGCTGAAGCAGGAGCTGGCTGGTGATGAAGGGAAACGACGGGAGCTTATCCGGAAGCTGCAGAATGCTATTGGCTAAGACAAAGTTGGTCAAATCATCGAGAAAGAATTTTTGGAGAGGAAACCCACACTTTGCTATGTCGCAATGGAGTGGCGGGCTGCATCCTAGGAATACCAGTAGCGCGCAAAGCAAGTTCTTGATGACCTGCCTGAGCAATAGACTACCCATAATGATATAATCCTTCTCCACCGCCACAAGATTCGGTAAGGTCACTTAGCCTGGTTCTTTTTGTGTCATAGTCAAAGGATGAGCCACATAAATCAAAGGGAGAACTGAAAATGGAACTGAAGGAAGCTATCAAGAAAAGGCAAAGTATTCGGGACTACCAGGATAAGCCGGTACCGGAGGAAAAGCTAACAAGGGTACTTGAGGCAGCTCGTTTGGCTCCCTCAGCCAATAATATGCAACCTTGGAAATTCGTGGTGGTGACAGACAGCAAGCGGCGTCAGGAACTAGCTCGGGCGGCAAACAGCCAGACTTTCGTTGGCCAGGCACCCATGGTTATTGCCGCGGTAGCTACTGAGCCAGAAAGCATCATGAGTTCCGGAATCCCAAGGTATGCTGTGGATGTGGCTATAGCTGTGGACCACATGACCCTGGCGGCCGTAGATGAGGGATTGGGAACTTGCTGGATTGGCGCCTTTTCTCAGCAGAAAGTGAAAGAAATTCTCAACATCCCGGACAGATATCGAGTGGTTGCGCTTCTTCCTCTAGGATTCCCTAGAGCAGAGACAGCAATGAAACTACGCAAATCTCTCGGAGAAATAGTCTGCTACGAAACATTCACCGAATAAAACCCAGGAATTAAGACTAGGGCCGCACCAGGATAGGCAAGCTGCATTTTAAAGGCGCATCCCCCAAACTTCTTACCCCACCGTGACAACATCTTCGCAGTGCCAAGTCTGGCCTCTTCTGCCATGAAAGCTAACTAGTGGTGAACGTGGCTGGGCGACTGGCTTTGATCAAGGGGCTCGCTCATACAACGGACCTTTTCCCTTATTTCAAGAGCAGAATCTTGTGCCAATCGTCATAACAATGGACACCGTGGAACGCTATACCGCTCAAGACTCCATAAGCTAAGTCCGAACGAAAAAACCACGCGCCCTGTATCAGCACAACAGCGATTCCTGCTGAAGCAATAAGCCAATGGTGTAAATGGAGTTTGTATTTTCCCAGAGGAAGAACAAGGGATGGTATCTTACTTGATTCCGCTGTCCCTTTGGCGCTGAGATATTTGGTTATCATATATGCCGAGATAGAGCTTATAAGGAAGTAGAGGTAGCCGAAAATAAGGCTGGCGGATAACACCAATATGGCAATAATTCCTCTTATCCTTCTAGAGTCTAGTGTAGTTGACACCTTAGTTCTCATTGCTGCGCTGGCACTGTGCCTTCGCCAGATTTCCAGGACCTATCTCGCAATTATACACCATAGTTGCAATTCTGGCAC
>CAZJGF010000113.1:0-1922 GCA_964545665.1 uncultured Dehalococcoidales bacterium | reverse complement strand
GGCATAAACCCAGCTAAAGCGCTTTTTGTACCTTTCCAATATGGCTATAGTCCTCACACCGAACAAACCGAGAAAGATAGCATTTCCTATGGCATGAGAAGTATCGAACCAGAGGCTGCTTAGCTCAGCAAAAAGCAAGGTGCTAAATGTAAGGGGGTAAGCGAAGTATAGCCAAAAATAGATGTTCGTTATGAGGCCAAAGACGAATCCGTAAATGACGCCAGCTATGATGAATCCTTTCCTATCCAGATTGAATCGAGAGAGATAGGCAGCACTACTCCCTATCAATCCCCAGGCAAGCATTTGGTACAAGGTCCAGGGGCCTTGCCCCAGGAAGAAGTTAGAGATGAGCGGTGTCATCGCCCCCACCATAAAGCCAGCTATTGGACCGAAGACATACCCAGAACAGATTATCAAGAAAGTGCAGGGCTGAAGGCTAGGGATAGCAGCGAAAGGAATCCTCAAAGCCGCTGACATAGTCGCCAACATGGCGACTAAAGCTATTTCCTTAGAGCCCAGAGCGACTGACTCAAATTTTAGAAAGAAGGCTAATATAACCAGCACAGCCAGCAGAACCGCCATCAAGCCCCAATTGACCAGAGCATCCAATGAGGGGAGCCAAACGGGGGAAACGGCAAAAGCTATACCGACAATTGGCAGCAGCGCTAGGACAATGTAGCTTTTCCTCATGTCACCATTCCCAACACTTCATTAACAGTTAACACATCGCTTGGAACACCATAGCTCTTGAACCATTGGGCCAAGCGGTTTATTTGAGGCGAGAATAGCAACGCTTGCGACAGCAAATCTCGTTTAGCCCCATCTACCACAATCCTTCCCTCACTGAGCAATATTACCCTGTCGCCATACTCGGCTACCGTTTCCACATCCTGAGTGACCAAAATCACTAACCCACCGTCTCTTCTATGATTATCCAAGAAGCTCATCAACTCCGCTTTTAATTTGTATTCCATTCCTCTAGTCGGTTCATCTAGAATGATTATCTTTGGCAGAGCCACAAGGATAGAAGCCAAAGCCACCCTTTGTTTCTCTCCGCCGCTCAAGGAACGTGGATATCGGTGCCGATATTGCGTAAGACCAAATCTCGCCAGCACTTGCTCAATCATGCGCTCCATGTCCCCACTGTCGAATTCCAAATTCCTCAAGGAAAAAGCGAGCTCCTGCTCGACCGTGTCAGCGAACAGGTGATCATTGGGATTCTGGAAGACATAGCCAATTTTCTTAGCTAGCTCAGCACAGGATGCTTCTTTAGTATTTACGCCGTCTACTATGACATCACCCTTTATCGGCTTTAGCAGACCATTAAAATGCTTGACTAGTGTGGTCTTACCCGAAGCGTTTCTTCCCATAATCGCTACAAATTCTCCCTCATGCATCTTCAAACTTATGTTTTTCAGGGCGACAACCTCACCAGGATAAACATGATATAACCCTCTTACCTCAATTAGTGGCCGAGCGTGTTCACTTTTAGAGTCATTGGCGACTTTAGTTTGAAGTGCTAGGTTCTTCGCCGCCTCTTCACTTCGTTCAGTGCCTTGGCCTGGGATCACACGGTGCTGTAAAGCTCTGGCCAATGTTGCTCTACCTGCCTTAACTGTAAGAGGGGTGTCATCAATGCTGATACCTTTATCTCTCAATCCCTGAACGAGCTTGATTATTGGGGGTACCCCAACGCCATGCTTTGAGACCTCACCATCACTCAAAGTTGATTGTGGAGTTCCATCAGACACGATCAGTCCATTGTCTAACACAATCATCCTATCAACATGCTGTACTACTCTGTCCAATCTGTGCTCTATCAATATGACCGTAATGCCAAGTTCATCATTAAGTCGTTCTGCTACGTTAAGAACCTCTTCAGCGCCTTTAGGATCCAGTTCGGAGGTAGGCTCATCCAGCAC
>CAZJGF010000112.1:0-2633 GCA_964545665.1 uncultured Dehalococcoidales bacterium | reverse complement strand
TATCTGGGCTTCAGACTCGACACCGCCATTTTCCTTGAACAGGATGTTATAGTCCTTTTTGCTATTAAAGGGCGGGTCCAGGTAAATCAGGTCTATAGAGTTGTCCGGAATATACTTGTGTGAGATTTCGAGATTATCGCCATAATATAAAACGTTAGTTTTCACTGTATCCATATCAGTCCCTCAATATGTGTGACCAGAAGGTATTGGCAGCATTTGACATTATGGTATACCATCCTCGAAGTCAGAGCAATGGCGAATATGACTCATCGCTGAGCTTGAAGACACATCTCGATTGGTGGATAACTTACTAGCTGAAGGGTGCTCGATGGCTCATAGAATATTCTCGTGCGAAGCTCCTTTACCCTTTTCGCTTGAACCTAACTTTTACTCCAGACGGGAGCCCAACTTCGAGGTAGTCCAATTCCAAATAGGAGGTTATTTTCTTCCAAAGCCCTCTCTTTTTAGTGGTGAAGGTTACCTCATCGCCATAACCCCAGCCCGCTAAATTATGTGCGCAGGCCCTGCAATAATATTTAGTTGCTGGTTTGAGGCCAGCCATTTGTATTGAGAAGCGACCAGTCGCAAACTTGCCACTTTCGGTTATGTGGTAGGTATAACCGCTGGCAGTCGGAGCTGTGTTCCCGGGACTCCCGTGGCTTGATGTGTCAACAACAAAACCTCGCACATTGCAATATACCTTTTCCCGTTCAGACATGGTTGCTCCTCGTTTTCATAGATCCCGCTGATAAGCCCGATAGCTCCTAACTGGTTACAAATCTGATGGTTGGTGGCTAGCAAATAGATAGCTCCTGAAATGCTCACTTCTGTAAGTTCTTAACGAGTTCAACGTATAGGGCATTAGTGCATTGCTCGATATGCAATATACCGCCGATTTCTTTGAAATCGGCAATTCTCCTTTGAGTTTCTTCATTTGTAGCCTACTCCAAAACCGAAGTCGAGGCCCGTACCGACGACCTCGTTACAGTATGGGCACCGTACAGGCTGTTCAGCATCGGTAACGAGGCTATGCCTGGCGCTGCACTCGTTATAGCCTTCCCCATTCCATGACCATTCCTCCGTCATTAGAGCCGTAAACCAAATGCGATCCAATATTCTATTGCAGTTCTTGCATCGCTTTCTTTTTGCCTTCTCTTTGGCAAACATCTCCTCTGTTCCTCCTCTTGAAAATCACTGTGATGCAGCCACTTACACTATCACCATATTGTTCCTGTGAATCAGCTCGTCGCCATATTCATGGCCCAGAAGGCTGAGGATTTGGTCAGAATGCGCTCCTTTAAGGATAGCTACATCTGCTGAGCTATAGTTGCAAATGCCGTAACCGATTTGCTTGCCCTCTCCGCTTAAGATATCCACAATGTCGCCACGCTTAAACTTGCCCTGTACTTCTATGACTCCCGCAGGGAGCAAGCTTCTGTTTTGCTTCTTGAGGGCCAGAACAGCCCCTTTATCCACTACTACCTTGCCTTTGGAAGCCAGCCCACTGAGCATCCACCTCTTCCGGCTTTCCACTTTGTTCACTTGCGCCGGGAAAAACGTGCCTAAGTCCTCCCCGTTATCAATCCTCACCAGGACGTCAGGCTCCCGGCCATTAGCAATAATCAGGTCTATTCCCGATGAGGTAGCTAGCTTGGCCGCTTCAATCTTGGTCACCATGCCTCCAATTCCTTGGTGGCTAGCAGCACCACCGGCCAGACGCTCAATTTCTGCATCAATCCTATCCACTCGATGGATGAGTTGAGCCTCAGGACTACAATGTGGGTCAGCGGTATACAAGCCTCCTGTGTCGGTGAGCAACACCAAAAGGTCAGCATCAACCAGGTTCGCTACCATGGCTGATAGGTTATCATTATCTCCGAATTTGAGCTCTTCAATTTCGTCGAGGGCGACGACGTCATTCTCGTTGACAATGCAAATTATGTCAAGGTCAATGAGTGCCAGCAAGGTATTGCGGGCATTGAGATAGCCACTGCGGTCGGAGAGGTCTGCCTTGGTAAGCAATGCCTGGGCTATAGTTATATCATACTGGCTGAAAAGTTGTTCATACGTATGCATAAGGTGGCTTTGCCCCACTGAGGCCAGAACCTGCTTAAAAGGCGTATTCTTACGCTCTGGAACTCCCTTGAGTTTCTGTCTTCCAGCGCCGATAGCTCCTGAGGAGACTACTATTATGTCCTTATCCTGGTGATGAAGCCGGGCTATCTGTTGTACCAGGTTAGCCATAACTGAAAGGTCAAGGTGGTCTTTGCCTGAGGTGAGCAGGCTTGTACCAAATTTAGCTACTATCCGCCGGTAAGACATACTCCAAATTATAGCAACGCCTCAGAAGGTCAACAAGTCAATAAAACCTTGCTATACTACAACTGCTGATGAATCTCTGTTGCTTGCTTGGCTTACTCAAAGAGGCGCCTGCCTATAAGCAATTGGTGGAACAGCTAGCCACAGCCAAGATTGAACGCAAGACGGAGGTGCTTGATGCCGCCAAGCCTTATTTTATAGCTGCTCTCTATGAAGAGCTCAATTTGCCCATGGTGGTGGTGATTGCCCAGCCAGAGGGTGCCAGAAAGCTCTATGAGCAGCTTGAACTCTGGTGCCCTCCTTCAGCCAGTTTG
>CAZJGF010000111.1:0-2856 GCA_964545665.1 uncultured Dehalococcoidales bacterium | reverse complement strand
TTTTGGGAAAGTCACTGCTCCAGCACCAAATACAAATCGCCCAAGCCTCAGGGCTGAAGCACTTTGTAGTCGTTGGAAATCCAGGAAACATCGCCAGAATAGAGCAAATCATCGCAGGCCTTTCCCAAATAAAGTTCGAGCTGGCTCTGCAGAGAGAACCATTAGGCATAGCTGATGCCCTGGAAAGCGCCAGCGAATTCCTTGACGGAGATATCATCCTGCTCAACACCAATGATATCTTTGAAAGCCTAGCTTACAATGCTATCCTCGCTGCCTATAAGGACAATGCTGCTGACTCTTATATCCTGGGCTACAAGGTTGAAGACTATTTCCCAGGCGGATATCTGGTGATAGATGAGGAAAACTACCTGAGGCATATCGTGGAGAAGCCCGAGGTGGGTGAGCAGCCGAGCAATCTGGTGAACATTATGGTTCACCTCCACACCAATCCGAAGAAGCTCTTGGAATATATTGGAAAGGTGAAGACTATCAGAGACGATGCCTATGAGTGTAGCCTGGACAGTATGGCTCAAGACCAGCACAGGCTCAGAGTAGTCCCTTACGATGGCTTCTGGCAGGCTATCAAATATCCCTGGCATATCTTCAAGGCGGTTAAATATTTCCTAGATAGAAGCCACCCTTACATCTCTCCCTCTGCTCAGATTTCACCAAGGGCCCTCGTCGAGGGCAAAGTAATCCTTGGTGACAATGTCAGGGTACTGGAAAATGCCGTTATCCGGGGACCAGCCTACATCGGCCCCAATTCGGTAATCGGGAACAGTGTGCTAATTCGAGATTACAGCCATATCGGCGCTAATTGTGTCGTCGGCTACGCCACTGAGGTAAAGACCTCCTATATTGGCAATAACTGCTGGTTTCACTCCAACTATATCGGCGACTCCGTAATCGGCGATGGGTGTTCCTTCGGTGCTGGTACGGTGCTGGCTAATCTCCGCTTCGATGAAGGAAACGTCAAGGTGAGGGTTCAGGGTGAGTTGATAGATACCGGGCAAGACAAGCTTGGTGCCATAATCGGCTGCAACTCTAGGACAGGCATCAACACTAGTGTCATGCCTGGCACAAAGGTTGGCCCTAACTCTTTTGTTGGCCCCCATGTTTGTCTCACTCAGGACCTCCAGCGTGACAAAGTCATTCTGGTTGAGCCTCATTACAAAGTTATGGAAAACAGCACTGAAATCACTGCTAAAAAGAATCACAGCATTGCGAGCCGAAGCTCTGAGGCGAAGCTCCGAGCGCAGCAGGGAGACAGCGAAGAGGCAGCGAAGCAATCAAGGAGCCCTCAATGTGTGGAATAATCGGTTTTGTCGGCGAAGAGCAGGCAGCGCCGATTATCTTATCATCGCTTAAGAATCTGGAATACCGTGGCTATGATTCTGCTGGCATAGCTACCGTTTGCGATGGCAAGGTCTGTCTAAAAAAAGACGTGGGCAAGCTTGAGGAGGTGCAACAGAAACATCATTTCGATAAGCTTCCCGGGACCTCAGGAATAGGGCATGTCAGATGGGCCACTCATGGCAGCGTTACAGCAAATAATGCTCATCCTCACCTCGATTGCCGCGGCAACATCGCAGTGGCTCACAATGGAATCATTGAAAACTACCAGGAGCTAAAAGGCCAGCTCGAGCCGCAGCATAATTTCGCCTCCCAGACTGATACTGAAGTGATTCCCCACTTACTCGAGGACCACATGAATAATGGAGCCAGCCTGGAGGAAGCTACTATCCGCGTTACCAAACAGCTTCAGGGCTCCTATGCCTTTCTGGCTATCTCGTCTCGGGAACCAGACAAGATAGTTGCCGTTCGGCAGGGCAATCCTTTAATAGTTGGCGTGGCCGATGGAAAGAAATTCATTGCCAGCGACGCCTTGTCCTTCCTGAAGATAACTGATCAGGTTATCTTCGTGGAGGACGGCGAGATTGTGGTAGCTACCAAGGATAAGGTGAGGTTTTTGAACCAGGACGGCCTGGAGCTGGAGAAATCTCTCAGCAAGGTAGACTGGAAATGGGATGAAGCTACCAAGCAAGGATATGATTCCTTCATGTTGAAAGAGATACTGGAAGAACCTGAGGCAGCACGCCGAGCCTTGATGCAGGATAAGAACTTGATAATGGACATGGCTACAGACATCTTGAAGGCGAGGCAAGTGGTATTCATTGCCTGCGGCACTTCAAGATATGCCGCTCTCCTTGGGAGGTATGTTTTCTCCAAGCTTGGCGGAAGGTTCAGCCCTGTGATCATAGCTTCTGAATATCAGTACTTCTCTGAGTCCATTGATAATGGCACGCTGGTGATAGCTATCTCCCAGAGCGGTGAAACCGCCGATGTTTTGGAAGGCGCTAAAGCAGCCAGAAGGAATGGCGCTACCATCTTTTCCATAGTCAACAGGGTAGATTCCTCGCTGGCCAGAATGAGCGACAAAGTGCTCTACCTTAATTGTGGTCCTGAGATAGGCGTCGCCGCTACCAAGTCCTTTGTAGCACAACTCATCATCTTCTATCTTCTTGGTTTTGCCATGGCAAATAGACTGGATGAAGGGCTGGACAAAATGGCAGCCGCTCCTTCTTGGATTGCGGGAAATCACCGTGAAAATGGGAAGAATCTACACAAACTAGCTTGGAAACTAAGGAAAAAGAAACATTGCTATTACATAGCGCGAGGAACAAATTTTCATATAGCTGGTGAAGGAGCGCTAAAGCTAAAAGAGATTGCCTATGTTCACGCCGATGGCATGCCTGCAGGAGAGCTAAAGCATGGCTCGCTGGCTTTAATTGAAAAAGGAACCCCGGTAATTGCTGTTTGCCCTCAGGACTATACCTTCTACGACACCCTGTCCAA
>CAZJGF010000110.1:0-3238 GCA_964545665.1 uncultured Dehalococcoidales bacterium | reverse complement strand
ACACCGCCAGAACAAACAGAACCAGCGCCGTCGGAGCCAGGTGCTAATCAACCGCCTGAAATATCAAGCCTCACGCCGGCGCAGACGCAAGTCCCCCCCTCAAGCATCATTGAGGTTCGGTGTGATGCATCAGATCCAGACGGGGATGCTTTAACCTACGATTGGTCAAGCACCGGCGGGACATTCGCTGGAACCGGAAACGTGGTTTCCTGGGCGGCTCCTGAGCAGTATGGAAACTGGGACATCGTCGTTACCGTCAAGGATGGCAAGGGTGGCACCACGCAAGCCAGTGTGACGTTAGGCGTGGTAAAGAACCAGGGCCCAGTGATTTCCAGCCTGGCCGCCGACCCGATTACCGTTCTGCCTCAAAGCAGGTCAACGGTTACCTGTATAGCCAGCGACCCGGATGGCGACGCACTCACCTATAGTTGGGAGGCTAGTGAAGGCGAAATTACTGGGGTGGGCAAGACAGTTACATGGATTGCGCCAGATAGAGAGGGATGGTTTACCGTTACAGTTACTGTTGATGATGATAAAGGCGGTCTCAGTGTAAGCACTGTATCAGTTGCTGCGGAGAGAGCAGTAGTGACGGAAACGTTCACTCCAGTGGCTGACGAAACCGGCACGGTAACCAGCGATAGAGATAGAGATAAATCCAGAACTATGGCTGGCGATAGTGAAGCTAATGAGGGTTACCGCGCTTTCTGGAGCTTCGATCTCTATAGTCTAAGAGGCACTGATGTAAGAGAGGCCAAGCTCACCTTTACCACAAAGAAAGTGGTTGGTGATCCTGATCCGTTCGCCAAAGGCAGCGATGGACTTCACGGGCTCTATATCTGGCGGATTTATAGTGAACCGGGACAGTTGCCAGAGTATAGCGTGTCCGACCCCAGGGAAAAGGAACTGGCACCCATCATGTGGGAACCACCAGAAGTCATAGATGTGACAGAGGAAGTAGCCAGGATTGCGGGAGGACTCAGCCCCAGTGACCGCTTCCAGGTGAGAGCCGGCTTCCAGAGCAAAACCAATGGTACCTCTACTACTCAATACATCGAGTGGCACTCATTAACCATTACTGTCACTTATGTAAGCACGTGAGGCAAAGCTTCAACTCGTTTAAGTTACATGGCAAGTACTGACGAACTGAAGTACTGGGTAGGCTTCTCCAGAATACCCGGAATTGGCAGAATAAGGGTTTCACGGCTAAAAGAGCACTTCGGCAGCTTACGGCATGCTTGGGAAGCTCCGGAAGGTAGGTTAAGACAGGCAGGCCTTGATCCACGAAGCGTAGATAACTTGCTTCTGCTACGGCCTAGGATTTCACTCGATGCCGAAATGGAGAGGTTGGAGCGCTACAAGATAAGAGTGCTTATCTGTGAAGATACCGACTACCCTCCCAGATTAAAGCAAATTCATGATTATCCACCAGTGCTGTATGTTAGAGGCAGTCTTTTTCCTGGAGATGACCCTTGCCTTGCTGCAGTTGGCACCCGCCGCCCTACCATATATGGGCGGCAAGTAGCTGAAGAAATAGTCGCTGACCTGGCACGGAGCAAAATTATCATTGTCAGTGGATTGGCCAGGGGAATTGACACTTTGGCTCATCGGGCTGCCCTGGGTTCCGGAGGTAAAACAATAGCCGTATTAGCTTCCGGACTGGACATCGTTTATCCCGCCGAAAATGCCAAGTTAGCTCAGGCAATAATGGAACAAGGAGCTCTGGTCAGCGAATATCCTCTAGGTGTTAGGCCCAAAGCTGAGAACTTTCCGCTTCGTAATCGGATTATGAGCGGCTTGAGCTTGGGAGTGTTAGTAGTAGAGGCTGGAGAAAGAAGCGGGGCTTTGATCACCGCCTTCCAGGCAGTAGAACAGAATCGGGAGGTTTTTGCCATCCCCGGCAGTATTCTTTCCCCGGCCAGCAAGGGAACCAATCGCCTGATACAAGAAGGAGCCAAGCTAGTCCAGAATTATGCTGATATCATTGAAGAGCTAAACTTGTCTATAGTCGCTCCTGAGCAAATCGAAATTAAGGAATTCCTCCCTGTCAATGAAGTTGAATCTGCGGTGCTGAAGCAGCTAACTCCCGAACCAAGCCACATAGACGAGATTTGCCGCCGTAGTGGCTTGACTGTACCCGAGGTGAGCAGCACACTGGCCATGCTAGAATTAAAGGGGGTAGCAAAACAGGTGGGGAATATGAATTATGCCCTGTGTCATCAGAGTAAGATAGGATAGGATAGGATAAGTTATGTCAAGAAGCTTGGTTGTCGTTGAATCTCCAGCTAAGGCACGAACACTGAATAGGATTCTAGGGCCTAAATATACTATTAAGGCATCATTGGGGCATGTACGCGATTTGCCCACCAAAAGCCTGGGGGTAAACATAGACAACAACTTCACTCCCAGATATGTCGTTCCACAGCGAAAGAGAAAGATAATCCGTGAAATTAAAGAGACAGCAAGTAAGGCCATATCCATCTATTTAGCTACTGACCCAGATCGAGAGGGAGAAGCCATTTCCTGGCATCTGGTTGCAGCAGCTAAACTAGACCAATATAACATGCCTATCCACCGGGTAGTTTTTCACGAGATAACAAGGGAAGCAGTAGAAAAAGCGTTCAAAAATCCTCACTCTATCAACATGAATTTGGTTGATGCCCAGCAAGCCAGGCGTATTCTCGATAGGCTCGTTGGCTACAAACTGAGCCCTCTTTTGTGGCGCAAAGTGCAACGAGGTCTCTCCGCCGGTAGAGTTCAATCAGTGGCGGTAAGAATGATTGTCGACCGCGAGCAAGAGATACAGAGCTTTGTTCCCAAAGAATACTGGACTATTGAGGTTGAACTAGCGCCGGCTGAAGAGCCGGAAGCAAGATTCAGAGCCAAGCTGGCAGCATTAGATGATGGCACAAAACTAGGTATCGGCGATCGGGACAAGGCAGACAGGATTGCTGCTGATTTGGAAAAGGCTGAATACCTAGTCAAGTCAATAACAACCAAACAAGTGGCTCGTCAGCCAGCCCCGCCTTTCATCACGAGCACGTTGCAGCAGGAAGCCTGGAGAAAGCTGCACTTTACAGCTAAACGCACTATGGTCATCGCACAGCAGCTTTATGAAGGCCTAGCTCTGGACGAAGGAGGCTCAGTGGGACTTATCACCTATATGCGCACTGATTCCACCCACATCGCACCATCCGCTTTGGCAGAGACCAGAGATTTCATTGCTGAAAAATACGGCAAC
>CAZJGF010000109.1:0-3565 GCA_964545665.1 uncultured Dehalococcoidales bacterium | reverse complement strand
TGCTATTGACAAAATGGCAAACCAGGGCGTACGATTGTCGGGCTGCATGCAGTAGTGTAATGTCATCCATTAGTCTATGAGGAGGCAAAACCATGGACAGTTTATTATCTGAGAAGGAACTTATGTTCAAAAAGCAAATGCGTGACTTTGTTACCAAGGAGATTGAGCCGTTTGCTGCGGAATGGGATCGGAAGGACGAGTTTAGTATGGATGCCTTCAATAAGCTAAGAGACATGGGGCTAACCGGGTTGACTATTCCCGAGAAGTATGGAGGCCAAGGCGGCAGCATGATGGACTGTCTTATTGCCTCAATAGAGCTGGCCAGAGCTAGCGTTCCCGCAGCTTCAATTCTTGGCACGCATCTAACCTTGGGACTCGACGGCATTTATAGATTTGCCAACGAAGAACAGCGACAGCGCTTTGTTGTGCCAGCAGCCAAGGGAGAGAAGATATGTGCTTACGGCCTTACTGAGCCTGAAGCAGGGAGTGACATCGCCAGCATATCAACCACCGCCAAGAAGGAAGGCAATGAATGGGTCATTAACGGCATCAAGCACTTTATCTCCGGAGGCAATGTAGCCGACTTCATCCTGCTCTTCACCACAATAGATAAGGAACTCAAAGGAAGAGGCATGACCGCTTTTGTTGTTGAAAAAGGGACTCCGGGGTTCTCTATAGGCAAGATAGAAGCCAAAATGGGCATCCGGGGCATCAGTGCGGCCGAGCTTATCTTCGACAATTGTCATATCCCCGTAGCCAATCAAATAGGGGAGGAGGGACGCGGCATGCGTGTTGCTCTGTCAATTCTAGATACAGGCAGGATAGATGTTGCTGGCCAGGGTATAGGTGTAGCTGAGGGAGCGCTAGATGCTGCCATAGCGTATTCCAAGCAACGCCGACAATTTGGACAACTGGTCAGCGAGTTTCAAGGCATCCAATGGATGCTTGTTGATATGGCTAATTCTGTCGATGCTGCTAAACTTCTGGCCTACCGAGCCGCTCGCGTGGCTGATGCTGGGCAACGCTACACCAAGGAGGTAGCTCAGGCAAAGCTTGTTGCTGCCGAGACAGCTGTGGAAGTCACCCGAAAGGCTATCCAAATCCATGGCGGCTATGGCTATATGAGAGACCTACCACTAGAGAGATTCTACCGTGATGCCAAAATAATCGAAATATACGAGGGCACCAGTGAAATCCAGCGATTGATTATAGCTCGAAGTCTTCTCGCTTGAGCTAGGCCAAGTGGAAACTCTCATCTAATTAACTTGAATCTGGTCACGTCCACCAGTCCCAAATCAGTCAGCCTTAATTCGGGAATCACCGGCAGAGCAAGGAAGGAGAGGATAGAGAAGGGAGCCGGGGGCAACTTCCCCAGGCTGGCAGCAGTTCTTTCCACCTTCTCAAATTGGGCTGCAACCACTTCCAAAGGCTCAAGGGAAAGCAGCCCGGCAACAGGTAATGGCAAAGAAGCAAGGATTTTGCCTCGGACACATGCCACCAGCCCGCCTTGTAATCTAGATACCTCTTCCACTGCTCTAAGGATATCAGAGTCGCTGGTGCCAACAGCTACGATGTTATGCGAATCGTGAGCTACAGAGGAAGCTAATGCCCCCCGCTTCAAACCAAAGCCTTTGACCAAGCCCAACCCGATATTGCCGCTGGCCTTGTGCCTTTCCACCACAACAAGCTTTGAAATATCCCTCCCCACATCAGCTACAACTGCACCGTCCACAATTTTCATCTTCTCTACCCTTTTCCTGGTGACTATCTGTCCGGGAATAACCTCAATAACCGGGTGAGCTTCCTTGGTAGTGGTTAACCTGAAAGATTCTGTGGTAAGGGGCTTGATATGCACAGTATTGGTTAACTCTGAAGTGGTATCTGGCAGAGAACACAAAGGCCTGCCCTGCCTTGCCACCAACTTACCTCTATGAAACACCATGTCTATTTCCAGCTTGGAAAGGTCGGTGATAGTGATGAGGTCGGCTAAATAACCTGGGCCGATAGCGCCTCTGTCATAGAGGCGGAAGTGCTCAGCGGTGTTGATTGTCGCCATCTGGAGTGCTCGGACTGGCTCTAAGCCTCTGCTGATGGCTCTCCTCACCACCCAATCAACGTCGCCCTCATGGAGTAGATCAGAGCAACTACGGTCATCCACTACGAAGATGCACCTCTTATAAGTTTTGTCAGTAACCAAAGGCAGGAGAGCATCCAGATTCTTCTCTGAGGAGCCCTCTCGAATCATCAGGTACATGCCCTTCTTTAGCTTCTCCTTCCCTTCCTCCAGAGTAGTGGATTCATGGTCAGAAAAAATCCCCGCTGCTATATAGGCATTAAGCTCTTTGCCACCAAGCCCCGGGGCATGTCCATCGACCACTTTGTCCTTTGAAGCGATAATTTTGCTTAGGACTTCCTCATCACCATTTACTACAGCAGGAAAGTTCATCATCTCTCCTAAGCCAATAACCTTGGAATAGGACAAAATTGTCTTAACCTCCTCAGTGTTTATCTGAGCACCTGACGTTTCCAAGACAGTTGCTGGAACACAGGAAGGAGCCATGAAGAGCATATCCAAGGGCAGTCTGTCTGCCCAGTCCATGACAAATCTTATGCCCTTCATTCCACAAACATTGGCAATCTCGTGTAAATCAGTTACTACGGTCAACGTGCCCCTGGGAACAACTGCCCGAGCATATTGAGCCGGATGAAGCATAGAGCTTTCTATATGGGTGTGACCGTTAATCAACCCTGGAGCTAGGTAACTACCGTGCAAATCGATGATTTCCTTGGCCTCACTATAGTCCCCTACGCCAGCGATCCTGTCGCCACAGATAGCCACATCACCTTGCTCCATCTCCCCAATAAAGGTATTTATTATGCAGGCATTCTGTAACAATAAATCTGCTGCTCCCTCGCCTCTAGCCACTGAAATAAGCCTAGTTAAATCCATCCCTATTCCTCCAGAAAACAGATGTCGGGGAGATAACGAAACTTCTCATTCCAGTCAAGGCCATAGCCAACAATGAATTTGTCGGGTAAGGCAAAGCCAAGGTAATCGATGGATACTGGCACCCTGCGGCGAGATGGCTTGTCTGTTAAGGAACAAAGCTTCAAAGAGGCAGGCTTCTCCTTCCTCAGGTAATCAAGCAAAAAGGAGATAGTATTACCGGTATCAACAATATCTTCGATAACCAGAACATCTCTGCCCTTTATCGCTGCCCTAAGCCCTTGAACTACTCTAACCTTTCCCGAAGCTTCCCTGGCAGCACCATAGCTGGATAGTGTGATAAGCTCAACCTCCAGAGGCAAATCGAGCTGGCGGATAAGATCGGCCATGAAGACGAAGGAGCCCTTAAGGACACCAACAAGCAAGGGCTGCTTTCCCTCATAATCACGCTTGATTTCACCAGCTAACCTGGCTACGGCGTTTCTTATCTCATCACTAGTGATAAGGATCTTGGGCTGAGAAGTCATATGCTTTCTCCAGTTCATATAACTGCAGTTTACTATATCTAGGCAGCCTTATCTAGGCACTTCATTTGTTGAAATTTCGCACCACAGTATT
>CAZJGF010000108.1:0-3706 GCA_964545665.1 uncultured Dehalococcoidales bacterium | reverse complement strand
CTAATTCAAATATACACCGGAGATGGTAAGGGGAAAAGCACTGCTGCCATTGGTCAGGCAGTTAGAGCTGCGGGGCATGGTTTTAAGGTAGGCTTTATCTCTTTCTTTAAACCTCCCGAGATATTTGGGTATGGCGAGTATAAACCTATGGAAAAAATAGGGATTGCGGTTTTCCACTTCGCGAAAAAGCATCCCCATTTCTATAAGGAAGTAAGTTCGGATCAGCTGAGGGAGGAATGTTCAAAGGGAATAGAGCTTGTTAAGGAGCTTTTTAAGGACGAGTCCTGGGATATGCTGGTTCTAGATGAACTGAATATCGCTTTGCGCGATGGCTTCTTGAGGGAGGAAGAGGTGGTGTCTCTTCTGGAAGCCAAACCGGAAAAGTTAGAGCTTATTTTGACTGGTCGCGGAGCAACGGAGAAGATTGTAAAGGAAGCAGACTTAGTCACTGAGGTCAAAAAAGTAAAGCACCCTTATGACCAAGGGGTGCAAGGAAGAGAAGGGATTGAGTACTAATTTTGGATTTGTTTGCTGGGTGAGCAAGGTTTATGCTAGCCCAGCACGCTGATGAGGTGTACTTCATGATTTCTGGCATTCCAGTAAGAACAATGGTGAAGCACTAGGCAGGGCTAGCCGAAGATTCTACGGATTTCGCAAACTCGGATATATTATTGCTGTAAAATGGTACCGTCTATTGCTTTAGTCGTGGGCGGCCTACTGCGATGGCGATGACCTCTGTCTCAATGTAGATTCTGTCATTGTAGACCCGTGCAGTCTGGTCGTGCTGCTCAATATGCACTTTGACGTAATTGGCACCGGCTTCATGCGCGCGACGTCTAGCCAATCGGCGGGCGCTGTCTCTTGCGTAAGATACTGCTGGCGTCAGTTCAGCGAAATCACGAACTCCAAATGGCAGATGGACTCGAAATGCGTTGCTCCCATCTAGAGGTCGGATCAGGACACGAATGGTTTGCACTACTCCGCTAGCCACGGCGCCGACAGCACTGGCAACTTCGGCGTGTTCAGGGATATGGATGTCCGTGCGCAGTTGTGCCGCCACAGGTCGGAGATAAGCGCTGGCTGGGGCACCGACGCCGATTATGGGACGGCGCATTGATATTGTGACCGCCAAGACTCCGCTGTCATCAGTAGCCAGCGCCCGATCGATGAACAAGCGGCCTACACTATCCTGGCTGTTTAGCGCCAGGCCACCTTCTTCGGCTAATGCGGTTGCGATTGTTGCCTGCCCAAGCTGTACTACGACCTTCTGAACCACCTGTTTGCAGCACTCTTCTGTGCTAACGTTTAGCCGTCGGGACCAAAGGGCCGCGCCTAGTGTTGCTGCTTCGGCCGAGCCGCACCTATATTGCCCCAGCACGTGGAGAGCATCGGTCGGTGTGAAGGCGCTGGCGACGATGAGGCCATGCTCTTGCAGACTGTCTAAAGAGCGTTGATAAAGGAATTGGTGCTCCAGACTGCCTTCCAGCAATTGGGATAACGGAATAGGGCCATCATTGAGGACTGTCAGTATTTGCTGCTGGGTCGAAGTGAGGCTATTTTGCTGAATCCCCGGTGACCGTTCAAGCGTAACCAGACTGCCCATCCTTGTATCCACTGTATGCTTGTCTGCGGCTTGTTCCAACTGGCGGCGCAGCACATCTATGACCAGTGGGTACTGCTCAGCGAGAAGGCCGAGAGGAATCACCCGGCGTGGCCCAACAGATAGACTACCAGCCCTGTCTAGAAGAACCTCGCTATCTCCTCCCAGACCGATTGTGCGGACATCCACCGCTTCAATCATAGTCCGTTGGCCGCCTACCCAGGCTCCTTCAAGGTTCAAGCGAGGGCGACCGCTGTGTAGCGTGGCGATATCAGTAGTAGTACCACCGATGTCGATGATAAAGGCATCTCCTTCTATGTTGGACAGGTATCGTGCCCCAATCACACTGGCTGCCGGGCCAGAAAGGATAGTCTCCACTGGCCGCTCCAGCGCCATAGTAGTGTCCATAAGCGAGCCGTCTCCTCTGACAACCATCAGGGGTGCATGGATGCCCTGGCTGGTAAGTATTCCGCGAAGTTCGAGAATCAACTGCTGCAGTAGGGGTGTGAGTCGTGCATTCAGAGCGGCAGTTAGAGCCCGGCGTGGCGCGTCCAGGTGTGTGCTTAGCTCGTGTCCGCAGGTAACGGGCAACTTGGTTAGCTGGCGCGCCAATCGCTTTGCCCGTAGCTCATGCATTGGATTGCGCACACTGAAGAAGCCGGAGATGGCGAAGGCGGCTACGTGGGGCGCGTGGGTCAGGATAGCCTGCCGGGCCGCATTGATATCAAGGGGAGATTTCTCCTCACCAGTGACAGTATGCCCTCCCTGGACTAGGATAATATGCTCACTGGCTACCACTCCTTCGAGGCCGGCCCGGGCTACGGTATCGGAATCATAGCCGATGAGTAGCAGACAGACACGGCTGCCTTTCCCTTCCACGATAGCATTAGTGGCTAGCGTAGAAGACAGGGACACCAACCGAATCTCAGGGGCTGGCTTGGGCAGCGCTGCCTCTATGGCATTTCGAATCCCTATGGATAGGTCGCGCTTGGTGGTCAGGGCCTTCGCTGCACTGATGACTCCACGCTCATTGTCAAATAGGACTGCATCCGTATAGGTTCCTCCAGTGTCAATCCCCAACAGAATGGACATATTGGTCTTTCCTTTTCAGCTTGACATCGTCAGGTGAGCCTCTAGGGGTGGTGAAAAGCCGCAAACTCTGCAGTGCCATTTGCCCATGCTGGCCCCGCAGCAAGGACAGCTTTCAACCTCACCCCATCCCTCTTCAGTAAATGGAGGGGGAGCCGAGGGTGAGGCTTCAGGTATTTCTCCTATCACTTCTCTATAGATGCGGTAGTAGAAACAATGTTCCTTATTCATGAATTTTATACCAGTTTTCTTCTTCTCTGACTGGAATTGTTCATCAGAGACCATATCGCTTATCACCTTGTGAAGCCTCGTGGAGCCGGAGCCGTATTCTATAGGCTCTTTTTCTCTCCATACCACTTCTGGCGGAATCAAATCCTCAAAACTCTTTCTCAGGATGTATTTACCAGTGCCCTCCTTGACTTTGAGCTCCGGGCTTATGTCCAAAGCAAAGCGAACGAAATCCTCGTCGAGAAAAGGCTGCTTTACTTCAATTCCTAGAGCCTTGCCAAGGTCATTGGCTGAGAAGTGCCAGTTCTTTGAGAGCTGCTTTATATATTTTTCGAGATTTCTGGGTGAGAGCGATGCCATATAAGAGTAGCCGGCGAACAGCTCGTCACTGCCGTCACCAGTTATGACTGTATCAGCATGATTTTCTTTGGCCAGCTTGAGGGCAAAGTATATCGAGAGGTCATTGGGCAAAGCCAGATCGAAGGTTTTCAAAATTCTGATTACTTCAGGAAGCGCCTTAATCGCCTCCCCCACGGTAAACTCCTTTGTCTTGAGTTCTATGCTTAGTAAGTTTGATACCCTTTCTGCATAGCTCAGGTCAGACGCCTGGGAATCTTTCAGAGCGACTGTGAAGGCGATTCTTGGCCTGGCAATAAAGGCCAGAATGCTGGTGTCGAGCCCCCCTGACAGCAGCATGCCATCGGCCTTGTTCCTTTCAGCAGCTTCCTTCAGCCTGTGCCTTAATTGTTGATAAATGTCCATGTATGTCCCTCAGTGCCTGATATATTA
>CAZJGF010000107.1:0-3818 GCA_964545665.1 uncultured Dehalococcoidales bacterium | reverse complement strand
CCCAGCACCCGTAGGGTGATTTGTTTGAGTGGCCCGGGGTTTGTTTTGGGTGCCCAGCCTGTAACATTACATAAGGCTGCCCAGTAGAAATTGCCCAGGGACAGGTGTAGTCGGGCATCTGATGGGTTCAACTGTATCGTGAGTTGGAGAACCCTGTGAGCTTCGCTGATCTTGCCAGTTAAGATATATGCCATGTACAACGCGAAAGAATTAGCATCGTAATTGGGACTTAAGGCGAGAAGCTTCATGGTGTGTTCTGGGTGAGGAGTTGCTTCTACAAGCCTTACCACTTCCTCAGCACCCTGAGTTGTGTCTAATTGTGTTTCTAAATAGCGAACCCTGTCCCACTCATTACATAGTCCCTGGCATTCCTGATAGGCCATGTCTAGCTTCTGTTCCCAGTGGCCTGGCTCATATCTGTTCACGGCTTGCAGAACATGCGTAGCGCCGGCATCATCGCTGTCTGATGCATCTACGAAATCCAGGCGAATGGCTTTTTTATCAACTACCCGGTGGAAAAGCTTACTTTTTCTGTCCAAGAGGCCGCGCGATTTCCGGTACAGCACCTGTATGCCTAGCTCGTCTAAGAAAGACGCTAGCTGGTTCCTGAAATAGGCAGGTAATGGCTCTGTTTTAGCCGCGCTACCTCCGTTTCGCCGGGATAGACTCATACGATAAGAGACTATATATCTGACCTTATCGAGCAATTCTGCTGGTGGCTCTACCCTGTTTCTCTTGCCAAACATGTTGTCACCACTCTCTCTGTTCTGATATTGCCTTGCCGCTTGGATGGCTGGCCAGAGTAGCTATGTTAAGCTGATTACTGGGTGACTGTCAACATAGCTAATCAGAATTAAGGTGAGATCAGCTCGTCGCTTTTTCTCAGCTCAATGATGCGGTCACGCAGCATTGCAGCTTTTTCAAATTCCAGATTCTTAGCTGCTGCTTTCATCTGGGATTCAAGCTGTTTAGCCAGGCGAAGCAGCTCTTCTCTGGAAACAGGGGTAGCCGCATAGGGGGTTCGAGTTTCGGCCACTACCCGAACTCGTTCAGTTATATCCCTGATCGCCTTTTTAATTCCTTGTGGGGTTATACCGTGCTCTTTATTGTAAGCCTCTTGAACCCTTCGTCGGCGTGAGGTCTCCTCTATTGCTTTACTCATCGAAGTGGTAATAGTGTCAGCGTACATTATGGCATGAGCGTTCACATGCCTGGCGGAGCGTCCCATGGTCTGGATAAGAGCTTCTTCAGACCTAAGGTAGCCTTCTTTGTCAGCATCGAGTATGGCTACCAGGCTCACCTCGGGTAAATCTAATCCTTCACGGAGCAGATTAATCCCTACCACCACGTCATAGATGCCAAGGCGGAGGTCACGGAGGATTGCCACCCTCTCCAGAGTCTCCACCTCTGAATGAAGGTAATGAGTTTTTATTTCCATTTCCCTGAGATAATCACATAAATCCTCAGCCATCCTCTTGGTCAAAGTCGTAACCAGACAACGCTCACCTCTGTCAACACGGCTCTTTATCTGGTAGATAAGGTCATCAATTTGTCCCTTAGTCGGCTTAATCTCTATGCTAGGCTCCAGCAGCCCGGTAGGTCTGATCAACTGCTCAGCTACCTGTTGACTATGCTCATATTCATACGGCTTTGGTGTCGCTGAGACATAGATAACCTGGTTGATATGCTTTTGGAATTCCTCAAAGTTGAGCGGGCGGTTATCCAGGGCGGAAGGAAGGCGAAAACCGTAATCAACCAGGGTCTGCTTGCGGGAGATGTCACCATGATACATGCCTCTTATTTGAGGTAGGGTCATGTGAGATTCATCGATGAAGAGCAGAAAATCATCGGGGAAGTAATCTAGCAAAGTCCATGGCATGCTGCCCGGGGCACGCCGCTGGAGGTGCCGGGAATAGTTCTCCACTCCGCTGCAATAGCCCACCTCCTGAAGCATCTCAATATCATAGTTAGTGCGAGCCTCAAGTCTCTGGACTTCAAGAACCTTACCCCGGGCTGTTAGCTCTTTTAGTCTCCCTTCTAGCTCGTCCCTGATGTCCTCGATTGCCGCCATCAGCTTATCATGAGGAGTAACGAAGTGTTTGGCTGGATAGACATCCACCTGGTCATGCTGTGTCAGCAATTCGCCAGTAAGAGGATCAACCTCCACAATGCGGTCAATCTCATCACCCCAGAACTCGATTCTCAGGGCTGTTTCTTGGTAGGCTGGCTGAATTTCCAGAGTGTCGCCCCGAATGCGGAACTTGCCTCTGGTGAGCTCAAAATCATTCCTCTCATATTGCATATCTACCAGGCGGCGAACTAACTTCTCCCGTTTACAGCTTCCATTCTTCTTCACCGTAACCGCAAAACTGTGGTATTCCTCAGGTGCGCCCAGGCTATAAATACAGGAGACCGAGGCTACTATGATTACATCACGGCGCTCAAAGAGAGCCCTGGTAGCTGCATGGCGCAGCTTGTCAATTTCTTCATTTATGTCGGTTTCCTTCTCGATATATATATCGGTGCTGGGAATATAGGCCTCAGGCTGGTAGTAGTCATAATAGCTGACAAAATATTCCACGGCGCTTTCGGGCAGGAATTCTTTGAACTCGGTGGTCAACTGGGCAGCCAGAGTCTTGTTATGGCAAAGAACCAACGTTGGTCTCTGCACCCTTTCAATGACATTGGCCATGGTGAAGGTCTTGCCGCTGCCGGTGACGCCGAGCAGGGTCTGCTCCCGGTAACCTTTCCTCAGTCCTTCAACCAGCTTATCTACTGCCTGCGGCTGGTCACCGGTAAGGGGGAAATCAGAAACAAGCTTGAACTGGCTCATTGGAATTCAGCCACTGCAATAAAAGCAAACGGCTAATACACCTGCCCCACAACACTATCGGTGACTACAGCTACTTCATTCATGAAACCCAGGCTCACGTGGCATTTTAGTCTATGCCCTGGCATTTGGCGAATTATTAGACATGGAGCAAGGTCAGAGATAATTCTAAATGGTGATATTGGAGTTTGCCTTTATTGACCTAGGAGGAGATGCCTCCCCCACCACCCTCATTGGTTTTCCCGCTTTTCCACCCTGTTCTTCCTTCAATCGAAATGCTGTTGGGGGCATTTAATATTTTCCTCTCTAAGTGGCAAACTTCACTAAAAATACAATATCTGTCAGCTCTAAAAATTAGTCTGTCCTGTGGGATTAGGCTTTCTAACTTTTTCTTGCCGATGTCTTCTTCAGGTGGACAAAAACGCTTATTAGGTCGACAGGCTATCTTGCCAAGTCTAAAGATTAAGTAGTCTATCGATGCTGGTGTTGGAGGTCGATGATTGTTAGAAATTCTACCCCATTCTTCCCATACCTTTCTCCATACCTCACGGTTCAATCTATCTACCATAGAATACTGAGAACAAAAAACATCCAAAAAACTAGCCAGTAAAGGGATGCGAAGTTGGAGAATCCCTGTTCTCAAAGCCACTCTCATAGTATTTTTGTCGCTCATCACATCTAATTTATCTATGTTCCTTTTGTATTTCCATACTCCTAAATCAGCCATGTCTCTTAAGAACATGTGGGCTTTCTTGGTAGAAAAGCCATATTTCTCCTCGACTGTTAGTGCCTTAACGATCTCAACTACGTCTCCATTGTGAAACTCATTAATTTTGTATGCTGATGAATCATATTTCTCTACCAGTAATCTTGCGGCATTCAACATCCAGGGTTTCCGTTTATCTCTCTGTGACTGTGCACCAAGAAAATTAAGGAGTTCGTCTACTAACAAATCATTATCCTTCACTTTTTCAGGGTCAAAACAATT
>CAZJGF010000106.1:0-3830 GCA_964545665.1 uncultured Dehalococcoidales bacterium | reverse complement strand
CTGTAATCTTAGCCCTTCAACCGCCTCCCCGACAAGGCTCTCTATTCGTCCATATGCTTGGTGACACCCCGTCTCCTAACCCTGTATGAAACGCCCCACCGTGCCGGTTAAATCGTCATCCAATGTCGCTCTTCGTCTCTAAGCTAGCGGGCCAATAACATATATGCCATTATAACTAGATTGGCCCAGAATCTCAGATTTTGTTTTCCTGCCCGAGGCCACCTTTAAGGCCTCCTCAAACAAGACTCGGCCCAACTCCTCAAGATTACCAGTAGAAGCTATATCTACATAGATATCCATATTGTCCATCATGCATTCATATGTTGCATGGTTCGCCGTCACTTTTATCACGGGAACAAAAGGACAACCGATAGGAGTGCCCCTGCCTGTCGAAAAGAATATGACATTGGCTCCAGCAGCGGCAAGACAGGTAAGAGACTTTGGGTCATTACCCGGGCCATCTACGATGAAAAGACCATTGCCTTCCGGTCTCTCCCCATATTCACATACTTGTTGTATAGGAGCAAATCCACTCTTCGCTATGGCTCCTAATGATTTTTCCTCTATTGTGGTCAGACCACCCTCAATATTGCCCTTAGTTGGGTTCGTGCCTCTCATGTCCACTCCGGCATCCAGGAAACGGTTTTCATAACGCTTCACAATTTCCATAATCTTGTGGGCTACCTCGCTTGATGCTGCTCGCTTGGCTAACAGATGCTCAGCTCCAATAAATTCGGTGGTCTGACTGAAAACGCAACTGCCGCCTCTTTGAATTAGCAAGTCAAAAGCAGCACCAATGGCAGGATTGGAGCCCAGACCCGAAGTGGTATCGGAGCTGCCACATTCAGCACCCAACACTAACCTGGAGTCATCAAACTCTTCCCTCTTTACCCGTAAGGCATCACTCACCATCTGCCTGGCAATCCGCGAACCTTCAGCCACAGCGGTAGTAGTCCCACCCATTCTCTGAATTACAATTTTTGCCACAGGTTTTCCCGATTGGGCAATCTCTGCCAGCACCCCATCAACATCAGTCATCTCGCAGCCGAGACTCACTAGCAATACCGCTGCTAGATTGGGATTACGGCCAAGATTAGCCAAAGTCCGATTTACTAGCTCTATGTCAGGGGGAGTAAGGTCACAGCCTTGATAGTGAATAAACGGCACACATCCATTAACATTCTCACTGATCTGGCGAGCCACATCGCAAGAACACGCTACAGTTGGTATTACGCCCACGTAGTTTCTGGTGCCCACAGAGCCATCTGGTCGATGGTAACCCCAAAAGCTAATCTAATCACCTCCCCGAGTAGGTCGCCACAATACCTTATATCCAGCTATATTCAAGTTCCTGCTGCAGGATTGCCATAGACGCTGGGATTAACACAGTGGACTATTCTATCCCCTCCTAAACCAGCAATAAGCTGGTCCACTGCCATGGCCATCATCCTCTTCCTCGTAGCAGGCACGGCGCTCCCAATATGCGGAACAATGGTCAGATTGTCCAGAGTCAGCAGAGGATCATCAAGTGATATCGGCTCAACCTCAGTTACGTCTATAGCAGCACGTAGAATCCGGCGCGACTTCAGCGCCTCATATAACGCTCTTTGGTCTATAACCGAGCCTCGAGCGGCATTAACCAATATCGCCGTCGGCTTCATTACCGCAAACTCATCAGCCCCAATCATGTGCCTGGTCTGCTCAGTCAGCGGCGTGGTAATGCTTATGAAATCAGATTGGGAAAGAAGCGAGTGCAGCTCAGGAACATATTCCACCCCCAGAAGGCTTTCGATATCCACCTTCCTGGTTCGGCTGTAATAAAGCACCCGCATATTGAACCCCTTGGCTCGTTTCGCTACCTGCATTCCTATCTTACCTAATCCTACTATACCTAAGATAGCATGATTAACGTCAACACCAGGAAGATCCAGGTGAGCATGCATTCTCCACTTCCCCTGCCTGGTAAAAGCGTCACCTTCTACAATACGCCTGGCGGATGCCAGAAGAAGGGCAAGGGCAAGGTCAGCAGTCGTTTCAGTTAGCACATCCGGAGTGTGTCCCACAGGAATACCACGCCTTGTGGCTTCAGCCACATCAACGTTTTCGTATCCATCGCCGAAGTTGCTGATTACCCTTAGCTTTGGAGCAGCATTCATTACCTCAGCGTCAATGTGGTCAGCACCTACAGGAAGCAGTCCGTCAATATCCCGAACCTCCGCTAAGAGTACATCCCGTGGCGGTGTGTCTTCTCCCTCCCACGCTCTCATTTCATGAAGCTCGGCGAGTCTATCGAGTACGTCAGGAAACCAGCTTCTGCATACATACACTTTTGCCATTTCCTATCTCCTCGTTACGTTATTTTCCTTCCAAGAGTCTCCCTACCACCTATCAGTCGCTCTTGGTCAAGATATCTAACCGCATTATCACTAATAACCCAGTTTGGTAGTAGCAGCACCCTCCCCTCAAGCTACGTCGCCAAGCAGTTAACGCTCACCCATATGGGTAATCCGGTGATTTCATATTTTCCCTGTACGCTGCCATTTCCTCCTCTGTTATCAGCCCTTTCTCTTTGTAGTACTTCCTGGCTTCCTCCAGGATTCTTTCTATATCCTCCTCCTGCCCAGAAGTTAATGGTGTTGGCTTATGTGCTGCCAGTATCTCTTCCATCCTCTCCCTGGCATAGTCAAGACAACTCTTCTTCCCTGATTTCATCCACTCAGGGTAAGTTAGCCTATCGGCTGCCCTGGGCACAAACTGCTCCAGCTTCCACCATTTCCTGGTATGTGCTTTGTTCAGGAAATGACCCGGAATTGGCCCAACCTCCTCTATTAAATCTATTGCTAGCGTCTCATCACTTACTTCAATCCCCTGTATGAAACGCCCTATCATACCAGCTACATCATCATCCAATATGGCTTGCACCGGATGATGAGTAAGCTCGCCGTATATGGCACCGTGAAATTGTAGAAGGCTAGCTCCAGATAGGGTAAACAGCAACGCACTAATTGCCTTCTCATAGCCCGCCTGAAAGTCAATTTGCTTCGAGGAGGTGATACTAGCCGTGTTAGATGTAGGAACCCCATACCTTCGCCACATTTGGTTAAAGCCAGCGCTGTGCAGAGAGCTTCCAATAGCACCGAAGGCCGGAGACCCCGACTTCATGTTCTGCGGAAAGATAAGGTCGCTGAGAATAATTCTTGTCCCTGGCTTCACCAGTTGGAGCAAGACTAGTGCACCAATTAACTCGGCGTTGGCAGATATTATTGCTCCAGCAATGGTAGCTGGCGCTGTCCCTCCCGGTACGGGACCAGTTGCTTCCTTGATGGGGAACCCGGCTTCCACACCCCTAAGGGCCGCTTCGATAGCATCGTAATAATATGCCAGGGGTGATGCGGGCAAACATGGCACAAACGCTTCTGCTCCTACTGCCTGTGCCATCTGTATAGTAAATACTTCACTTCCATTCGAATAGCCTTCCGCTACGACCTTGGCTGAACTCCTGATTTTACCAGCCATGCACTCAGGCATTGCCATAACTGGCGGAACTCCCTCAAAGGCAAAGTATGGTGTGTATTGTTGAATCAGACTGATCGTCTCCAACCCATCCTCAACTGTTAGCCCATCATAAAATTCCTTCCTTGTTGCTGTCCGCGGCTCCCACGTGTCCAGGTCTACAGTCTGCATCCCCGGGAACGGGCTAAGATAAGTAGTATTCCCTCCCACCATCAAGTCATTCTTTGAATCCCTTGCCTTCACACCAAAAACACTGGGACACTTACGCAGAGACTCCTCAACCAGAGCCGGTGGAATCCTCACCCTCATCTCATGGT
>CAZJGF010000105.1:0-4378 GCA_964545665.1 uncultured Dehalococcoidales bacterium | reverse complement strand
ATTCGTCCCATGAGTTCGGCTTTTTCAGAGATGTCACTAAGCATGTGAGTCAGTACATAGACTAGTCTAACTACAGATTTAATGATAGAATACACAAGGCCTTTTCTAGAGGTGCGTGTTCATGTCACTTATTCAGCAGAAAGAGCTAAATATAAACTCAATCAGCCAAGGCAAACTTACCTGGACCTACATTGAAAGGCCTTCTGCCAGGGAGGTTGAATTCCTTGCTGAGCACTTCAATTTCCATCCACTCAACCTAGATGACATACTGAGTCGGACACAACGTCCTAAAATCGATGAATATGACGACCATCTCTTCATCGTCCTTCACTTCCCTGTATTCGATAAGGAGAATCGCATAACAAGGCCCAGCGAGGTGGATATTTTTATCAGCGAGAACTATGTGGTTACCATACACTGCAATGCTGACCTCAAGCCGCTAACCAAATTCTTCCGGGAATGCCAAATTCACGAGGAAAGCAGAACAAGTTATTTAGGGCGAAGTTCGGCATTCCTCCTCTACCATATCCTCGACAGGCTGGTTAATTACTGCTTTCCCATCCTTGGTAAGATCACAGAAAACATTGACAACATAGAAGATGTCATCTTCACTAAAGCTGTACCTGAAACTGTCCGTCAGATTTCTTTGCTTCGAGGCGATCTTATTTCCTTTCGCCGTGTCATTCGCCCTCAGACAGCAGTAATCGAGACGCTCGAAAGTGAGGAATACCCCTTTTTCAAGGAAGAGCAGGAAGTTTACTTCGGCGACATCGCTGACCACATCCGCAAGATTTGGGATGGGCTTGAGGACTGTAAGGAGGTTGTGGACGGACTTGCCGAGACTAGCAATTGGCTAACCTCACATCGGATTCAAGAGATAATGCGGGTGCTGACTATCATCATGGCAATACTGGCACCACCTACTTTGTTGTCTGGCATTTATGGCATGAATATCCCCCTACCCGGGGGAAGAGAAGCCGGCAGTTTCTTACCCCTCGGTATCCTGCTTTCAGTTATGGCACTCGTAGGCGTCGGCATGTTTGCTTACCTGCACCATCGACGATGGATTTGAACTCTATAGCAGCCAATCGCTTCTCTCAAGGTCAGCCATGCAAATCAAATTTATTGTCGATAATAATGTTGGCAAGCTAGCCAAATGGCTAAGAATAATTGGCTATGATACCCTGTTGTTCAAAGAAAAAAACGATAGCAAAATGATTGAAATCGCCCTTAATGAGGATAGAGTGATCCTAACCAAGAACAGTCAGATTATGAAAAGGCGTCTAGTCACCAATGGCAAGCTTAAGGCTGTACACATCAAGTACGATGAGCCTAAGGTCCAACTGCGGGAAACAGTGAAGATATTGAATTTGGACCATCACTTCAATCCTTTCTCCCTGTGCCTCAAGTGTAACCAGAAACTTGTCCCCCGCAACAAAGAAGAAATGCGGGATTTGGTTCCGCCTCGCGTCTTTGAAATCCAAGAACAATATATGGAATGCCCTTCATGCCATCGCATCTACTGGCATGGAACGCACTGGCAAGCAATGGTTAGGGAATTAGAAAGTATTGTAGAGGAAGATTGAGTATGTTATTGGCCGTTGACATTGGAAACACCAGCATAAACCTAGGCGTATTTGAAGACAGTGAATTAAGATTTGCCTGGCGATTAACCAGCGGAGTTGATCGCTCACCAGATGAGTATGGCTCCTTACTATATACTTTGCTCCAACGCCAAGGTATACCATCCTCAAAAATCACTGGAACAGCAGTATGCTGTGTTGTCCCTCCTCTGCTGTCTGTCTTTCAGGAAGTATGCCAAAAGTATTTGGCGACTTCCCTTCTAGTAGTTGAACCCGGGGTTAAAACAGGAGTGCGCATTGCTTTAGATAACCCGCGAGAGGTTGGCCCTGATCGAGTGGTAAATGCTGTTGCCGCTCATCATATTTATGGAGAGCCAGTAATTGTCATCGACTTTGGCACCGCCACGACCTTTGACGTCGTCTCTGAGAAAGGAGATTACCTTGGCGGAGCTATTGCTCCGGGAATCAACATAGCCAGTGAAGCACTGTTCACTCGCACCGCCATGCTTCCCCGAATAGAACTGGCTCGCCCTAAACAAGTTATTGGCAGGAGTACTACGGCCGCTATGCAATCAGGCATAATCTTCGGCTACATTGGCCTCATTGAAGGCATGATCAGGAGAATAAAACAAGAACTGAGAAGCGAAGCAAAGGTAGTAGCCACCGGAGGTTACGCCTACCCACTAGCTAAGGAAATACCAGAAATAGACGCAATAAATCCTGATTTATCGCTAGTCGGATTGCGTCTTATCTATGAAATGAATAAGATAGAGAAGTAACCAGAGGGATGCTATGCTGAACGGGAAGACTATCATCTTAGGAGTAACAGGAAGCATTGCCGCTTACAAAGCGGTGGATATTGCCGGCCAGTTAGCTAAATCAGGCGCAACAGTGAACGTAATTATGACTGAAGCAGCTACCGAATTTGTAGCCCCTTTGACTTTCCAGACTATTGCAAGGAGGCCGGTAATCACTGAGATGTTTGAATTGGATTCTGAATCTAACATTCAACATATATCCCTAGCCGAAGCCGCCGATCTAATAGTCATTGCCCCGGCTACAGCCAATATTATCGCTAAGCTAGCCGCCGGTATTGCTGACGACATGCTATGCTGTACCGTGCTGGCAAGCAAAGCACCGGTAATCATAGCTCCAGCAATGGATGCAAGTATGTATGAGAATCCTGTCACCCAGGATAACCTGTCCAAATTAAGAGCGCGCAACTTTGTTACTATTGGACCTGTCTCAGGAAGGCTAGCTTCAGGTAAACAGGGCTTAGGAAGACTGGCTGATACCAAGGATATCATGGACACCATTCGCCAAGTACTGGGAAGAAACGAGGACTTGGCTGGCAAACACATTGTAGTCACCGCCGGCGGCACCCAGGAGCCCATTGACCCTGTTCGCTACATAACAAACCGTTCCTCAGGAAAGATGGGTTATGCTCTAGCTGAAGCAGCCCGTGACAGGGGGGCTAAAGTAACACTCATAACGGCACCCACCTCACTCGCCAGGCCCGCAGGCATAGAAATAGTCGATGTTGCTACTGCTCAGGAAATGTATCAAGCAACCAAAGATGCCATCTCTCAAGCTGACGCCCTAATCATGGCTGCAGCCGTAGCTGATTTTCGCCCCACGCAGACAGCCAAGGATAAGATAAAAAAGGGGCAAGATAAACTGACTCTGGAACTCGAGCAGACTCCGGATATCTTGCGCAGTATCAAGGGAGATTTCATTAAAGTAGGTTTTGCCGCTGAAAGCAGCAACCTGGTAGAAAACGCTAAGCAAAAGCTATCTCAAAAGGGAATCAACTTGATTATAGCCAATGACATCACTGCTAGTGATAGCGGCTTTGGTGCCGATAATAACCGGGTGACAATAATTGACCAAGAAGGCAAAATTGATGACTTGCCTCTTCTGCCCAAGGAGCAAGTAGCTAACAAGATTCTGGATGAGTTAGTGGAAATCTTCCTTTTGTGCAAGTGTATAGAAATCGAATTGACAGGGGCAGAAATATATGACCAGCGCATTTTCATCCCTGATGGGAAGAGGCACTGTTTACCCAAAGACCAAGAGCCATTTACAATTGAAACCGATGATAACGGCAAGTTTGAGGCTTACGTCTATCATGCACATACGAAACGTGACAAGCCCCACATTCATGGCTTGAGACGTTGGTTCGAAGCACATCGTGAGCTTAAGAGTAAGAGCAAGCTCATCATCGAAGTCATTAAACCAATGGAACGCTATCGTCTTAAGATAGCTCAAAATAAGGATATGGAGTGAGAGAAAAAATGCAGCGAGAATTCACCAGCGTTATTGAGAAAAGGGGCAACTGGCATATCGGTTACGTAGAGGAGCTTCCAGGTGTAAATACTCAAGGAAAGACTCTGAGTGAGGTGAGAGAGAACCTTAGAGAAGCTTTACGATTGATTATCGAAGCTAACAGGGACCTGGCAACAAGGAGCCAGACAAATACTATGGTCACCAAAGAGCCTATTGTGATAGAGATATGAGCCCGTTGGATGAAACGAACGGATTTGCTGCGGCACCTTTACAGCTACGGATGTCAACTATTCCGGGAAGGTGGCAAGCACAGTGTATTTCATAGTCCGGCCAATAACAAAACCTCTACCGTGCCTCATCATCGAGAGGTTAACGACTTTTTGGCAAAAAAGATCTGCCAAGACCTGGGAATCCCACAACCCTAACGAGGAAAGCCACTAGAATGTCTGAAATTCCCAAAGCTTATGAGCCAGGCAAAGTAGAAAGGAAATGGTATGCCTTCTGGCTGG
>CAZJGF010000104.1:0-4427 GCA_964545665.1 uncultured Dehalococcoidales bacterium | reverse complement strand
AAAGTAGCCGTAGCATTGAGCGGAGGGGTGGATTCCTCTGTGGCTGCCTTGCTGCTCAAAGAAGCTGGCCACGAAGTCGTAGGGATACATGCATGTCTCTGGGATTCTCCCTGCTCTGAACGTCAAGCACATCAAGCTGAGAATATTTGCCGCATCCTAAACATTTCGTTTCATGTAGTTGATTTGCAGAGGGAATTTGAGAGTTATGTAGTAGACTATTTTTGCCAGGAATACAAGGGAGGCCAAACCCCTAATCCTTGTGTTGCTTGCAACCAGCATATTAAGTTCGGCTTTCTGTTAGATAAAGCCCTTTCTATGGGGGCTGATCACCTGGCTACAGGTCATTATGCCAGGATTGAGTGTTTGGAAGATGGCTATCACCTGCTCAAAGCCAAAGACAGGAACAAAGACCAATCTTACTTCCTTTATGGTTTAAATCAGGAAAGGCTCAGGTACATTATTTTCCCATTAGCTAGCTATTCCAAAGCTGATGTTCAGGAGGTGGCGAGACGTGGGGGATTACCTGTAGCAACTAAGCCCAGTCAAGATATCTGCTTTATTTCTCAGAAGCATTACCATGCTTTTCTCGGCCAGCGTTTCCCGAGCTTGCCCGGAGATATTGTGGATACCCAGGGGAGGATATTGGGGCACCACCGCGGGATAGCATTTTGCACTGTCGGGCAGAGGCATGGCCTGGGTTTAGCATCAGGCAAGCCACTCTATGTTGTAAGAATAGAGCCGGAGCACAATAGAATTGTGTTTGGCAGTGAAAAGGAGCTTTATAGCCAGGAAATTGCTATTAAGGAGCTTAGCTGGATAGCAGATGAGACGCCATCTGAACCTGTGCCTGTGATGGCCAAGATACGCTATAAATCAAGAGAAGCGGCAGCTACACTATTTCCGGAAGCTGCTTCCGCCACTGTTTGCTTTTCCCAGCCGCAGCGGGCAGTCACTCCGGGGCAAGCCATCGTGTTTTATCGAGGCGAGGAAGTATTGGGTGGTGGCATCATTGAAAACTCACAGTTGAAGAATTTGGAGAAGGGGAGTGAAAGATACGTTGCAGCCTCCGAACTTCAATCAAGAGGCTAAGCTTAGGTCAGAAGGCTATGAATTTATTGCTGGTCTCGATGAGGCCGGGAGGGGAGCCCTTGCTGGTCCAGTGGTTGCTGGTGCTGTCATTCTGCCTTGCGTTAGTTATCCCGCTTGGCTCAAGCTGGTTCGAGACAGTAAGGAACTGAGCCCGAGGAAGCGGGAGTTTTTTTTCGATTTGATTAGCCGGGAGGCCCTGGCAGTGAGCACTGGCATCGTTCCCTCTCAGGTAATTGATTCCATAAATATCCTCCAGGCAACCAAGCTGGCTATGATGCAGGCTGTGGAAAAGCTATCTGTGAAAGCAAATTTTCTCCTTATCGATAGCCTGACTTTGCCTCAATGTCCCATCCTTCAGAGAGGCATAGCTAAAGGTGACAAATTATGCTTGTCCATTGCCTGTGCCTCTATTGTGGCTAAAGTCACCAGGGATCGTATTATGGAGGAGTTCGACAAGACCTATCCTGGCTATGGATTTGCCAAGCACAAAGGTTATGGGACACGGGAACATATCTCCAGGCTGGGGCGATTAGGCCTTTCACCGGTTCATCGGTTATCCTTTGCGCCTGCTAGAAATGCTGGGCTTATTCAATAAGTAGCCCAAAAGACCAAGTTGCGGCAGGACTCAATTAAGATTCTTCGGTTCTCCTTGTTAGTAACTGGTAAGTAGAGCTACCTCAATGCTTCAGTATATGCCGTTTCTATGCGGCCCAGTGTGATATCGCTGTTTGGTCATATTTCTGGGTAGCCGTTACAACTTCCCGGTAACAATAACTGTGAGTCAACTCTTTGCGGGAAACTAAAGGGTTTGGAGTTAAGGGGGGGCGTTTCTCCCAACACTGTGTCCGAAGTCAAGTGCCACTATGATTGACAAGGGCACAAAATGGTGCTAAAACATCAGCCGAATGGTCGGTAGCCAGCTAGAAGTCAGGGCAAAAGGCGCGTAGAGATTAGTGCATATCCGGTCAGCAAATAATGAAGGAGGTGTAGCTATCAATAGGAGTGTTGTGTCTATCGTCAAGACCAAACCGAGTCCAAGCTATGAGGAGATTAGAGCGGCAGTCGATAAGGCCCTCGACTTGATTGGGGGCATCAGGGATGTTATCAAACCGGGGCAACTTGTGTTGGTTAAACCCAACCTGTCAGCACCGCCTGCGGACAGGGAACACGCCGTTGTGACTTTGCCTGAAGTGAGCAGGGCCGTAGCCGATGTGGTGAGAGAGATTGGCGCTCGTGCGGTAATTGCCGAGTCCTCAGCAGTCGGGACAGACACCGAACAAATAATGGCTGATTCTGGTTATTTGCAGCTTAGGGAGATGGGTTATGAAGTAATCAATCTGAAGAAAGAAGAAGATATGATAATGTTGCCTATTCCCAATGGGAAGGTTTTCGACAAGATACAGAGTTACCCTCTTGTCAAAGAGGCAGATGTAGTCATTTCGGTTCCCAAGCTGAAGACCCACGATCAGACTGAGATAACCTGTGCCATTAAGAATTTGAAAGGTCTGGAAAGCGACGCCCATAAAAGGAAAACGCATAAACTGGGAGTTGCCAAGGGAATTGTCGACCTGATGAGCGTGATAAAGCCAAGCTTGACGGTGGTGGATGCTATAGTGTGTCAGGAGGGTCTTGGGCCAATCTACGGGGACCCGGTAGAGATGGATCTCATCATAGCCAGTCGTGACTTGGTAGCCGTTGACGCTGTCTGCGGGCGAATCATAGGTTTCGACCCTAGCGAGGTCATGATAACGGTTGATGCTGCAGAGCGGGGGTTTGGGAAGATGAAAGCAGAGGATATCGAGGTGGTCGGTGAGTCGATTCAGTCAGTATATCGCAGGTTCAAGCGCAATGTAGAAGACAACCCGGTGGAGGTAGAGGGCTTCAGGTGGCTATCCAAAGATGACACGTGCACTGGCTGTCGGAGCACGGTAATGAGCTCTCTTGTTGACATGCGGAATTCCAATCAACTTGACTATCTGCCAGGAATAACCGTTATTACCGGAAACGCCGATATTCCGGAAGGGACAGCTGAGGATAGCATCGTGGCAGTGGGGAATTGCGTTCCTAAGAAGAAGAGGGGGCATCGCTTCGTGGAAGGATGCCCGCCCAACAATGTATATGTGGTGGAAGCCATCTTGGGTGGACGTGCTGAGGCGAAGCGCATGTACTCAGAGAAACAGGAGAAGGAAATAGAGGAAGCCGAAAGGAAATAAGATTGGGCATGCCAACTAAATACAGATAAGGGAGATAAAGAATGCAGCAATTTGAGATATTCAATTATATGGAGAAGTATGGTTACGAAAATGTGTTCTTGTGCCAGGATAAAGAAGTTGATTTCAAGGCCGTAATTGCTATTCACAGTACTGCTCTGGGACCTGCTGCCGGCGGCACCCGCATGTGGAAATATGATTCCGAGATGGATGCCATTTTTGATGCTATGCGTTTGGCTCGTGGCATGACGTATAAGTACGCTGCCACTGGTGCGAACATGGGCGGTGGGAAGGCAGTGATTATCGGTGATCCTAAGCGCACTGATCGAGAGGTCACTTTCCGCACTCTGGGCAAATTCATTAATCGCCTGGGGGGGAAGTATTACAGCGGTGAAGACGTAGGCACCACGCTCGACGACATGGAGTATATGTATATGGAAACCCCTTATATGATTACCCTTCCTGAGTATTTGGGAGGGACTGGACCTATTTCCCCCATGACTGCCTTCGGCGTCATTCAAGCTATGCGCGCTTCAGCTAAACAGGTCTTTGGCAGTGACGATTTGAAGGGAAAGGCAGTGGCCGTTCAAGGTGTAGGCAGTGTGGGTTCGAGCGTTGTAGCCCAGCTATTGGAGCTTGGTGCCAGGGTATTGGTCTCAGATATTGAGGAATCGCGGGTGAACGATATAGCAAGGCGCTTTGAGGTAAAGGGGAAAATTAGCCCTGATGCCATATATGATGTCGACTGCGATGTCTTTTGCCCTTGTGCTCTAGGTGCTGTTATCAATGATGACACCATCCCGCGGCTGAAGTGCAAAATAGTCTGTGGCTCAGCTAACAACCAGCTAAAAGAGGAGAGACACGGGGATATCTTGGAGCAGAGAGGCATCTTCTACGCCCCAGATTATGTTGCTAATGCTGGTGGTGCCGTTTATGATGTTGATCGCCTATTTGCTGGTGGGACAGTCAATAAGGAAAGAGCGAGGGCCAAAGTAGCCAGAATCTATCAGAGGATGGAGGAGCTTATTGACATAGCCAAACGTGATAAGGTGCCCACCTATAAGGCTGCCGACATCATGGCGGAGGAGAGAATAGCTTCAGTTGCAAAAGTCAAGCGTCACTGGGAGA
>CAZJGF010000103.1:0-4457 GCA_964545665.1 uncultured Dehalococcoidales bacterium | reverse complement strand
TGGCTGGGCTAAATGCCCTGAAAGGATATGTTGCTTTGCATGTGCTCACATGCCTTATCCCGGCATTTCTTTTAGCCGGGGCAATAGTATCCTTTGTCTCCCGGGAGACAATTATCGCCTATCTGGGTAGTGCTGCCAGCAAGATCAAATCCTTTGTCATTGCTGGTGGGGGAAGCTTCTTTGTATCAGTCTGCTCATGCACTGTTATCCCTGTAGCCAGTGGCATTTACTATGGAGGGGCTGGGATTGGCCCCGCTTTCATCCTCCTGTGGGTTGCTCCAGCGGCTAATATCTTGGCTCTAGTCTATACCGGTTCAATTCTTGGTCCTGGCATGGTGGCGGCCAGGCTGGTAGCTGCCCTCTCAATGTCGTTTGTTGTTGGCGCAGTGATGCTTTTCGCCTTCCGCAAGGAGGAGCAACAGAGGGCACTGACTATACCTGCCGCTGGTGGCAGGATGATGACTAAAAAGGACATCATCCTGCTCTTACTGTTAGTTGCTACTCTGCTGTCCCCAAATTATGCCGTGAGAGGAGGGTCCTATCTAGCCAAGGTTTATGTCTGGGCGGGAGCGACAGCGGTAGCTGCTCTTTACGCCTGGCGGGTTAAAAGCTGGGAAGAAATAAGAGCATGGCTAAAGGAGTCATGGTGGTTTGTCCGTACGATATTCCCTCTGCTCCTGGTTGGCGTATTCATAGTAGGAATCATCGGTGCTGTTCTACCACAGGAATGGATAGAGACTTGGTTGGGTGGAGCCGGGCTAAGGCAATCTTTTCTGGCGACTCTGATTGGAGCGGTGACCTATTTTGCCACTATGACTGAGGCTCCGTTTGTGGATACTTTAATGGGTCTGGGAATGGGAAAAGGCCCTGCTTTGGCTTTATTACTTACTGGCCCAGGCATCAGCTTGCCTAACTGGCTAGCTATAGGAAGAGTATTTGGATTCAAGAAAGCCCTGGTTTACATCCCGACCATTATCGTCCTAGGAACCCTTGTTGGCTGGATAGCCGGGTTTATCTTGTCTTGAGGAAAAAGAAAATAAAATTTAAGGAGGTGCAGCATGAAGATCGAGGTTTATGGAACAGGCTGTGCTAAGTGTCACGCCACGATGGAAAATGCACAAAAGGTGGTGAAAGAGCTGGGATTAGAACAGCAAGCAGAAGTGGTGCTAGTGAAGGATATAAAGGCTATGAGTGCCAAAGGGATATTTCTAACGCCGGGTGTTGCTATTGATGGCGTGAAGGTCTCCGAGGGCAGGATTCCCAGCTCTGAAGAAGTTAAGAAGTGGATTGAAGACCGATTGCCAAAAGAATAGCCTAGCTATCTAAACCGCACAAGTATGAGGGGAAATGCCAGGAGAGAAACCGTGCTGCTCCGCAACCACATCAAGAAAGGAGATTTTGGTAGGGAATCTCAGCAACGGAAACGCAGGCAAGGAAATCCTGATGGAAATGGTAAGAATCCTTCAAAGAGCCTAACTCAAAATTGAAATGACTGGTTCTTTGGTCTATCATATCATCCCAGTGGAGTGTTACCTTTCGCCACTGGTTCCTTGAGAGAAAAAGAAGGAGATTTAAATGCAATCAAAGTTGTTTAAACTGAATAGATGGCTAACCGGCCTTGTCATCTTGGCTAGTGTTATCCTTCCCATAGGAGGCTGTGTCCCAGCTAACCAGCTTCCAGTTATCACTAGCCTCAAGGCCAAACAGAATGTAATTGCCCCCCTAGACAGTTGTCTCATTGAATGTGTTGCTTCCGATGAGGATGGTGATGAACTAACCTACAAGTGGTCGGCCAGCGAGGGCAACATAACTGGTGCCGGAGCTACCGTTGCCTGGAGTGCTCCCGAGACCGAAGGTATCTATAACATTGTGGTCAAGGTAGCTGATGGCAATGAGGGAGAAGCCACTGATTCTATAACTATCATCGTAAAGGACAATCATCCACCGGAAATCATTAGCCTGGTAGCTAATGCAGAATGGGTTACCCCGGCAAGTAGTTGTCGAATTGCATGCAAGGCTGAAGACCCCGATGGCGATGAGTTGAGCTATGAGTGGTCGGCCAGTGGAGGTGATATTTCCGGCACAGGCTCAGTGGCCACCTGGACCAGCCCTGAGAGAGTGGGCGTTTGTTATATCACCGTTGCGGTTACCGACGGCTATGGTGGCCAAAGCACAAGGTCATTGAGTATTAGCGTAGTATCCAGTCCCCCACCGGTAATCGAGCGCCTGATTGTTACTACCGATGAACCTAAGTACCTGAAGGAATATGAGGGGGGATACAAGATCTTGAGAAATCGGAGTTACATTATTGGGTGTGTCGTTAAAGATGCCAGTGACGACCTAATGTACGAGTGGTCAGCTGACGAGGGTGAGATTTCTGGGAAGGGTTCTATGATTGTCTGGACTGCTCCCGATGAGGGAGGCGAAGTTACTGTCACCGCGATAGTATCTGACAGCAGCGGTAGTGCGGCCACCAAGAGCATAGTTTTCAAAGTGGAGACCTGCGGATGTGCGTTCAGCTGACATTATTAGCGTGGCTAGATCAAGACTTAGGTTACTTCCTGGTCAGAACTTGGCTTTTTGCCTGATATCTCATAGGGCCAGGCGGCAATACTGCCGTCCATAAATCTGACATTCCTAAAGCCAGCGCCGTCGAGTATCCGTTGCGCTTGATAGGCGCGGACGCTTGTCTGACAGAATGTGACTATATCAGCATTTGCAGGAAGCTCACCAAGCCTTGACCGAAGTTCCCTCAGAGGCAGAAGCCTGGTCTGTGGTGCTTCTATGCGACGAGATTCCCATTCGCCAGGTGAGCGCACATCCAAGAGGATGAATTCGTCTCCGTCTTGAAGTTTATCCTTGACCTGCATTGGATTCAGTGCTCTGGCATATCCTGATTGCTTGTTACGGATGACGTTAGCTGCATTATGCAATGGATCCATAGCGTTGTTATAAGGTGGTGCGTAGGCCAAGTCCAAGTTGGCCAAATCGTCAACGGTAGCGCCAAAACTGAGAGCAGTGGCAAGTACATCAACCCGTTTTGCTGTTTCTCCTGGTCCTACTACCTGTCCGCCCAATAACTTATTGCCGTATCTTTCGGCAACCAGCTTCACCAAAATCTGTTTACCCTTCGGATAATAGGTGGCATGTTCGTACCCTGGAACAAGGCTTGTGACCACGTCGTAGCCCGCTTCCCGTGCCTGGGATTCGCTGAGCCCAGTTCGGGCCACATTGTAGTCGAAGACTTTAGCAATGGTGGTACCTAACACCCCAGGAAAGATTTCACATCCACCAGCCACATTGGTCCCGATTACCCTACCATGTTTATTAGCAGTAGACCCCAGATGAGAAAGCACCTTTTGTCGAGTAATCCGATTGACATTCTCCACACAGTCTCCACCAGCGTAGATATCTGGATCGCTGGTCTGGAGGTAATGGTTGACACTAATACCTCCTGTGGGACCAATACTCAACCCCGCCTCCCGGGCTAATTTGGTGTCTGGACGCGCACCGAGAGCTAACAGTACCAAGCCGGTTTCCAGCTCCTCACCTTCAAGAATAACCTTACGTACCCATCCATGCTCATCTCCCTCAAATCTCTTGACCCGTTGTCCGAGGAGCAAATTCACACCCTTGCTCCGCAAATGTTTTTCGACGTAGGCGGCAACCTCAAAATCAAACAGCGCAGGCAGTATCTGATCGAAGACCTCAACAACGGTCATCTCCAGACCTTGCGAAGCAAAGGCCTCAGCCATTTCAAGACCGATCAGACCAGCACCAATAATAGTTGCCTTCTTAGTTTCACGCCGGGAGACTAAGTCACGAATTGCATTTGCGTCCTCGATTTTGGATAGAGTGAAGATGCCCCCCAGGTTTTCTCCCTCCAAACCTAAGACCGCTGGTATGCTGCCTGTTGCTACGACGAGCTTATCGTATTTGATCTTTGAAACTCCACTCGTTTCTAGGTTAAGAGTTTCAATGCAATGAGCTTTGCGGTTAATAGACAAAGCCCTAGTTCGAGTCAGCACGTCTATATTTAGTACATCCTTGAAGAAATCAGGCTTACGCGTTACCAAATCACTCTGGCTGTCAATCACCCGGGAAACATAATAGGGCAGGCCACAGCTTGCCACCGATAGATTTTCCTGTTGCTCAACTATAGTTATTCTACTGTGCGGATCACATCGCCGTGTCCTAGCTCCAGCCTTTGGACCACAAGCCGTACCACCAATAATCACTATGTCGCTTTGCTTCTCCACATCTAAAGCTCCAAGAGAATCAAGTACAATAGCGTGGGCCAGCCCTCACACAGCTTACAGGGCAGCTCTGCCCAGGTACACTCCACTCCGTTTATTATCATGATTATTTTGCTGGATATGCCACAGGATTATTGACGCATTTTGCTCGGATAGCAACTTAGTGTAGCATCGCCAGGCTTCAAGTGCAAAGAGAACCTC
>CAZJGF010000102.1:0-4629 GCA_964545665.1 uncultured Dehalococcoidales bacterium | reverse complement strand
GACTTGACCTTTATCTGGTGAGGTAGAGGCGGGGATGAACCCCGCCACTACGGCGACCCGGCTGGGAGGGCACGAGACCCTCCCCTACGATAAATCTGAGATGGTCAAAGCCGTAGCGGCCAAAAGAGGAGTTGAACTACAGTCTCATGGGGAACTTTACCGATTTGTCGCCAAACTCAGCCAGGAGTTTAACAGCCCACAATTGCATAGACTATTCGCTATAGCTTCGGCTCTGCACCAGAACTTCTATGAAAACTGGCTGCCTGCGGAGACGGTAGTAGAGGGTGGCGAGGCGGTGAAGGAGCTAGTGGAGCTGCTAAGGAAGCTAAGATAGCTATCTCCCTCTAAATAGGGTGAAAAACCTATCTTGATACTCTGGGAACACCCCCCACCTGTTTAGCTCAGCCACCAACTTAGGGGCCCGAGAAAGGTCTCTAGCCACCTGGTCAAAAAGCTCCTCAATGTGAATTCTGGCATCCTTGGGCACTCCGCTTGAGTCTATGTCCAGGAGGCCTCGGCGATGGAACTCAGCTACGTTGCTGCTCACTGCGTTTCTGGTCAGGTGGTACATAAACATCAGCAGGGATACATCCCAGAATTCCTCCACTCCCTTGATGATGGTGCTCAAGGTGTTTTTCTCTTCCTCTAGCCGGGTATCGAGCTTGCCTATCACCTGGCTTACCGATTCGGAGATAACGTTCATATCCTTGGGTTCATTCTTGTATCTATAGAAAACGCCGGGATCGTGGGGATGCTCGTCAGCCATCATGGTGATGTATTTTCTCGCTGATTCGCTGAAGCCTTCCACATTAACCAAATAGGAGGGGGTGACGATCCTCGGCCTCTCGGCAACCACCTTTCCATCCCTAATCACGCTGATGTTTTCCGCCAGTCCGGTGACCACATAGTAGGAAAGGGTGGTGCTGCCAAAGGTAGCCAACTTCTGCTGCGGCGGCCGTATCAGCTCGGTGCGCTCCACAGCATATCTAATTCTGTCATCCATTTCCATTCCAGTGCCCACTCCTAATTTGTCATCCTAAGCTACTACCGCCATTCTGAGCCCTTCGCTTCCTGTCATTCTGAGTGCAGGAAGAATCTCACTTGCCGTTTTCATAAAGAGATTCTTCGGTCGCGGAGCCTGTCCTGAGCGGTGAGATTCTTCCCCTTCACTTCGTTCAGGGTCAGAATGACAAGGAGAGCGAAGGGCTCCCTCAGAATGACATCTAAGTTAGTTATGCCTCCTTTGCTGTGCTCAAGGTAGACTCGAAGAGGCGCTACCGAAGCCACTCATCACTCAAATCTGCCCACTTGGGATTCATTGATTCAATCAAAGCAATCTTCCTCCTTCGCAGCCATCCTTTAATCTGCTTCTCCCTCTCAATCGCAATCTGCACATTATTCGTCTCCTCATAATACACAAGTTTGGTGATATTATACCTTTTCGTAAACCCTTCAACTAACTTATTCTTATGCTCGTAAACCCGGCGCTCTAAATTGTCTGTCACACCCGTATATAAGGTCTTTGATTTATTAGTCATTATGCAAACATAATACTGTTTCACGTTCCAATATGGTGACAGTTGAGCTGTTCAAACAAACATCTTTACCATGTGGAAGTTTCGCATCACCTTGTCCTTGCCAGCAATTATGTCCCCCCCTTCGGTGCTGTGGCCAGGAACAAGATATTCCACATCGAGCTGAGATAGCCTGTCAATGCTCTTGCGCAGCAAGGAAGGGCTGCCTCCAGGAAAATCTGTCCTGCCAATGCTGCCAAAGAAGACTACATCGCCGCTTATCAGTATCCGGTCATCTTTCAAGTAAAGGGAAATAGAACCTGGAGTATGCCCCGGGGTCAGCAAAACCTGGATGTCCATCCCATCTTTAGTGCCTAGAGATAGCTGGCCCTCATTGAGGTAGAAGAAGGGCTTTGTCTCGGGTGCCTTACTGCCAAAAGCGCCATAGAAATGTCTCCCCAGGCCGCGGTAGAATTCATTCTCCTCATGAGATAGGGCTACTAAAGCGCTGCTTCTCTTTACTACCGACTCACTGGCCTCAAAGTGGTCTGGGTGACAATGAGTGCCGATCACCAGACCAACATCTTCCACCTGGAAGCCGTCCCTGGCCATGGCCTGAGTCAGAGAATCAAAGCAGGGCTCTCGGAGTTCATTCTCGATGTGCCCCGGGTCAACCAACACATGGGGTCGCTCCCCACGCAAAACATGGCATAGCAGGCTGGCATTGCAGTTGTTTCCCCTTCCCAGCCATATGTAGCAGTAAAGTCTTTCACCCACACTCACAGATTTGTGATAAATCATTCTTTGACCCTCAGGACAATTATAAGCTAAAATGTCCTGCCAAGGGAAACGCAAAGGCGAAAGCCGAAATGCCTAAGCAAAACCAAATAAGCGAAGTGGGATAAAAAAGCAAAAGTAAAAATGCAAAATGACAAAGCAAAATTTAAGAATCAGTTTAAGGGGCGTGTCTATAGATTTGCACTGGATGTAATCGGGTTTGTGGACCAGTTGTCGGCAGAGCAAACATCGAGGATTATTAGTGACCAGCTTCTACGAAGCAGTACTAGTATTGGCGCTAACGTCATTGAGGCTGAGGCAGCCTCCTCGAGGAAAGACTATACTAATTACTTCAGCCATGCGCTGAAGTCAGCAAACGAGTGTAAGTTCTGGTTAGCGCTGCTGCAAGACTCGGGCAGAGGTGACAAAGAGACCACTAAAAAACTTGCAGAAGAAGCCACAGAGATTGCCAATGTTCTCGCTGCCAGTATACTGACTTTGAAAGGAAGAAAATGAAATTATTTTTGCATTTCGAATTGTAGATTTGATTTTTTATCTTTAATTTTTGATATTGATTAGGATTTAGAGCTTAGGATTTAGGATTTTAAGTTGTATGGGTGAGCTAAAGAGCGCCTGGGAGATTGCTCAGGATAAGGCTGATAGACTGGGCAAGCTCTCGGCTGAGGAACTAAGGCAGCAAAGAGAGGAACAGTGCCGCCAGATTGGCCAGGCAATAGCCCAAAAATACCTTGACAATCTTGAGTCGCTGGATTTGGACGCTGAGCTGGAGAAGCACTCTGAGGCGGAAGAGGAGCTGATAAAAACAGCAGTGGCAGGTCACCTGGTACAGGCGTTGAAGCTGAGCAGCCAGTCGGGGACAAGTCGCCGTCCTACGGAGCGTGAGGGCGGAATGGAACAAAACAATAGTAGTGGCGGAGCCTATTTCCGCATGGAGAGGGTAATTCAAGGAATAGCCGGACTGGAGCCGAAATCGGGGACAATCATCGAGCAGGTACGCCAACTCTTTCAGGAATATGAAGGGGCGACAAGGGAGGCAGGGCACGAAATAGAAAGGAAGGGCAGGGAGACTCTGCACCAACTGAGAATCTCAGGAACGGCGGTAGGCGATATCAATGTCGAAGCTATGCCAGAGTGGCAGCAAACTTGGCATCGGCTCAAGGAGCCTTTCGAGCCAAGGCTTGACCACCTGAAGCAAGAGCTAACTAACAGTATTGTAGGATCGGCAGCCACTCCTTATTTGGGAAGGGACGTGGGGGTGTAAAGGAGGCCTTCCCCTAGGATATTTCCTCTCCCTTGACGGGAGAGGATTAAGGTGAGGGTGTATTAAAGGGAGGCCCTCCCGTCACCTCCCCTTATTTGGCAAGGGACGGGTCGGGGCTTGTCCCCGACCGGTGAGGCGGGGATGAACCCCGCCACTACGATGTGCGTGAGAGCGTTATATCCCGTAGGGTCGGGGCTTGTTTGCATTCTACGCCATTTATGCTAAACTATGGTAAGAGGAGTTAAGGCCTCGTAGGCGATAAAGATATCGGAGGGTAAGGTGGCTAAGATATTCATAATTGACCAGCAGCCTTTGTTTCGCCAGGGCATACGTAGCTCACTGTCTCGCGTGCCCGATGTGGAGGTTTCAGGAGAAGCCGACGCTGATGAACGGGCACTTTCCGCCATTGAGCTCTCGCCCCCTGAGGTGGTGCTGTTGGGTACCGATGCTGATTTTCTCGATGGTATAAGACTGTGCCGCAGTATAAAGCAGCGGCTGCCCAGCGTAGCCGTCATCATGCTCACTCCTCAGCTAGAAGACCAGCAGTTATTTGAGGCAATGAAGGCCCAGGCTTCAGCTTGCTTGAGCAAGGGAACCACTGGTGAGGAACTGGTAGAGGCTATTACACGATGCGCTCGGGGCGAACACCCCATAAACGACTCACTGACCAAGCGACCCAAGGTAGCCGAACGGATATTGGAGCAATTCTATGATCTGGCCAGAGAGAAGGGGACTGCCGAAGTTACCTCGCCGCTTACCCCCAGAGAAACGGAGATCCTCAACTATATGGCTGAGGGCTATCTGAATAAACAGATTGCCGACGTGCTAAGCGTCACTGAGCAGACCATCAAAAACCACATAACCTCCATTCTCCGTAAGCTTAACGCTAACGCTCGCACCCAGGCAGTGGTCATAGCCATTAGGAAGGGCCTGGTCACCATCCCCAGTGAGCCGGGTTAGGACAGACAGCCCCCCAAATTCTGAGCGCCACCAAAGCCGATTGCCGAATTGTCATGCTTTCTATGGGTTAGCAGGTGGAGCGGCGGGCTGGCCGCC
>CAZJGF010000101.1:0-4820 GCA_964545665.1 uncultured Dehalococcoidales bacterium | reverse complement strand
AATCACTCCAGCTCTGGGTCAATTAAGCCGTAATCGCCGTCCTTGCGACGGTATAGCAGATTGGATCGGCCAGTCTCAGCGTTGGTAAAGAGAAAAAAGTCATGCCCAATAAGTTCCATCTGGTTTACTGCCTCATCCACAGACATAGGTTTGAGCAAGAAATGTTTGGTTTTCACCACCCTCTTAGGTGCTTCACCTTCCTCTGTCTCTTCCATTATTCCTTTGCGGGCGAGGGAAACGCCTTTGCCCCTGTCATATAACCTGCCTTTGTATCGCTCAATTCGACTGGTTAGCGCATCCACCACTTTATCAATGGCTGTGCGAATATCTGCAGCTCTCTCCTGGGCTCTAATCAGGACTCCCTTGCCATCAAGCGTAACCTGAACGGCAAATCGTTGCTCAGGCAACTTTGCATCCTCATGGGAAATCTCCAGCTTGCCTTCGCTAATGGAGGGCAGATAACGGTCCAGTTTGCCCACCCTCTTCTCAGCATATCTTTCGATTGTTTCAGAAAGCACCAAATCATTTTTGGGAATAATCTGAAGCTTCACATCTCCCTCCTTTCTAGATTTCTCTGGCTAAGGTCAAGCCCCACACCGTAATAGCGCCTTTATTCTTAAGAGCCAAAGCACAGGACTCCAACGTAGCTCCAGAAGTGCATACGTCGTCAACAAGGATAATCTGTTTGCCACTTACCCCTTCATCCTGACATATGAAGGCATTAGCCACATTACTTCTCCGCTCCTTAACATCAGATGCCTTTACTTGCGGTCGTGCCTCTTTAATGCGAATAAGGCCATCTTGGATCACAGGCAAATTTGCCAACTTACCCAATTCCTTAGCCAACAGGCCCGATTGGTTGTAGCCTCGCTCTTTTAATCGTCTTGGGTGAAGAGGCACTGGAACAATAGCTTCGCCAGGCAATGGACTTAACCGCAAATAATCAGCCAATAACTCAGCCAAGCAAGAGGAAATCGCCTTTAAATTATGGTACTTCAACTGATGGATAGCCTGTCGCATAACTTCGTCGAAACGAAATACTGAACGAATGCCATCAATTTGAGTTTGTGATTGTGTGCAGCCCGGGCAAAGAATACCACTGGCCTGAGGCCTGCCGCACTTTGGGCAAAGCGGTGGCAGCAGCCTCGGCAAATTTCTGCGACAATCAAGACAGAGAAAACCACCCACTTTCCCACAGCCAAGGCAACGGCGTGGGAAAAATGAATCGATCGTCAACCCAACAAGCCGACTTAAATCACGCAAACCTATTTACTGGTATGCGACTTATCAGCGGGGGCGAGCGCGAAGCTCACCGCTGAGAACCGGCTCATTCAGATATACCTCACCATTCCTGATTTTGACGTTGTAGCCGCAATCAGGATTGGTGCATACCCAAGCCTTGTAGTGAATTGCTGCTCCCTGGCTACCGAAATCCGACAGGGGCACCAAATCTCCTTTACCGCATTTCTGACATTTGGGGAACGAACTGTTGTCCAAAGTTCCACCTCCCAATCCAAAATGATTGTTAATGATACACCAAAGAATAATCTGTTGGCAAGCGAATTTGGGCTAAATCTTCAAGAATTTAGATTTTTTTAGCCTGTAGTCCCACCGCAGACAAGCGAGTATAGATAGCCCCATCAGGCGTTAACTGGCTTCTCATAAGGCTAATAGCCTTAGCGTCAACGGGATGGCTGGCTCCAAATTCGGCAGACATCGCTAGCTCACCGAAGTTCCTTCTCTCCATAGGCGATGTTCCCTGCCTGACACGAGCTAGAGTTAGATGCGGCATGAAGGGACGTTCCTCCTTAGCAAAGTCAAGAGAGGCGAGCTCAGAATCAATGTTTTGCTGCAATCGTAATAGCGTATCTATTTCTCCGCCAATGCCAACCCAGAGGACATTTGGTTGCTTCAGGTTAGGAAAAGCCCCCAAAACCGAGAGCTCCAAGTGAAAAGGCGGGACATCACGAGCAGCCTCCTCTATAGCTTTGGTTATCTCGGTCACTTGCTTAAAAGGAATGTTGCCCAAAAACTTTAAAGTCAGATGAATGCCTTCAGGATCTACCCACTTCACAAATCTGTGCTCAGTCCTTTCCAAATCACGCCTCAGCTTAGCCAACTGGCTCTTGACCTCTCCGGGTAACTCAATAGCAATGAAAGACCGAATTTGCTCAGTGTTTCTTGCCAACTTCGCTCCTTTCAATTTTGGATAGCAACCGCTGGGCATTGCCTCCCAAGATTTTGGCCTTAATCTCCTCAGCAAGTCCTAGGGATTGGATTTGGGCTGTTATTCGCTCCTGGGGAATAAGAGGATAATCAGTGCCAAAGAGTATTTTGTCACTGCCAACAATGTTGCTTACCTCTTCAAAGATTTGAGGCCGGTAAAGGAAAGCAGTGGCCGCAGTATCGAAGAAAACATTGGATAAAGCCTTGGCCACTTCAGGCATTAAGGCATAGAAGGCTAAACCACCACCCCAGTGGGCACAGACCAGCTTCAAATCAGGGAAGTTCAATATAAAGGAATAAAGAACATCAGGGGTGATGCTGCCCTTGCCACTATATTGGTGTCCTACAGGCTCAGACGAATGGGTTAGGAGAATCAAATTGTGCTCCACCACCGCATCAACCAGAGGCTTCATCATTTCTTTATCTGCAAGATTAAATCCTTGCACATCAGACCTCATTTCCCCCATCCCTTCAGCTCCGGCTTTGGCACATCGCTCTAGCTCGACCATGGCAGCATCTCCAGCCTTGGGTTGAACGCTGCAGAAGCCAATAAGTCTGTCAGGATAGCGTGATACTGCATCCAGAATGTAATCATTGGTTTCTACGCAAAGCTCATGGCTCGCCCAGCCTATGTTAAGGACAACCGATAAATCAACTCCAGCCTCATCCATGCTGGCAATTAGCTCCTCAGCGGTTGCCAGTTTGGCTTTTTGCTGTGAGTAAAGTAAGGAGAAACAACGGTCGCGCTTTATGTATTCATCACGCCTCTCTCTTATCCAGGGGGGAAATAGATGAGTGTGGAAATCTATAACCACCTAGGCATTATACTTAAATTGCCCAACATCCTCAATACAAAACCATGAAAATATTTGCAGCCAGCACCATAGACATATGAGCTATTGCTGGTTTACAATTCAATCTAGAATTCATGCCAAACCACATAGCATCCTCTAAAAGTATCCCGGAAGCCAACATATTTGACTTCTCTGTGCCGAGGCTCAGGGAAATGGCTAAAAGGTTGCGGCGCCATGTAGTCAGCATGACAGCCACAGCAGGCAGTGGACATCCAGGCGGTTCCCTGTCAGCAGCCGACATCATTACCACTCTTTACTTCAAAGTCATGCGTCATAATCCCAAGAACCCACAGTGGGCACATCGCGACCGATTCATATTGAGCAAAGGACACGCCGCCCCAGTTTTATATGCTGCTCTAGCCGAAAGCGGCTACTTGCCCGTGCCAGAACTATCCACCCTGAGAAAGCTAGACAGTCGCCTCCAAGGGCACACCGATAGAAACCTTACCCCAGGGGTGGAAATGTCAGCCGGTTCCTTAGGTATGGGCCTATCCTTTGGCATTGGCGTTGCCTTGGCCGCCAGACTTGATGGCCGCAACTACCGCACTTACGTTCTTCTCAGCGATGGAGAATGTGATGAAGGACAAACTTGGGAGGCGGCTCTGTCGGCTGCGCACTTCAAATTGGATAACTTAACGGCTATTGTCGACTGCAATAGGATACAACTCAGCGGCTGGACCAGAGACATCATGAACCTTGAACCGCTTAATCAGAAATGGCAAGCCTTTGGCTGGCACACCATTGATATAGATGGCCATGATTTAAACCAAATTCTAGCTGCCTTCGACGAAGCCCGAACCAGGGAAAGCACGCCGACTGCCATAATCGCCCATACTGTCAAAGGTAAAGGCGTCAGCTTTATGGAAAACAATGTGAAATTCCACGGCAAGGCACCTACACCAGAAGAAGCTGAAAAAGCGCTAAAGGAGCTGGAGTAAGAATGGCGGTGGAAGTGTCCACTCGTGAAACCTACGGCAAGACCCTGATAGAGCTAGGCAAACAAAATAAGGACATCGTTGTCCTCGACGCCGATTTATCGCCCTCAACTATGACCCACTTCTTTGCCCAGGAGTTTCCCCAGCGTTTCTTCGACTGCGGATTAGAGGAGCAGAATATGATAGGCATAGCTGCTGGCCTAGCTGCCTCAGGAAAAACGGTTTTTGCCAGCACTTTCGCTATTTTCGCCTCATGCCGCTGCTTTGACCAATTGCGTATCTGTCTTTCTCAAATGGGGTTGAATGTTAAAGTCGTAGCCACCCACGGCGGTATCACTGTTGGCGAAGATGGCACCTCTCATCAAGCCATTGAAGACCTCGCCTTGTACTGCGCTCTTCCTGGCTTTACTGTCGTCGTTCCCGCCGACGCTATAGAGGCTGCCCAGGTGGTCAAGGTAGCAGCAGACACCTACGGACCTTTCTATATCCGGCTGAGCCGCCCCAAGACACCCCTTGTCTATCAAGAAAACTACCACTTCACGCTGGGCAAAGCAATAACGATGAGACAGGGTAAGGATGTCACTATCATTGCTATGGGCATCATGGTAGCCAAGGCTTTGGAGGCATCAGATACATTGGCGAGACAAGAAATAGACTGCCGAGTAATCAACGTGCCTACTCTTAAGCCCCTGGATGAAGAAGCCATAGTCAAGGCAGCCTCAGAAACGCGAGCCATTGTTGTTGCCGAGGAGCACCTGGCCCACGGTGGTTTGGGCAGCCGCGTTGCTCAAGTAGTAGCCAGACA
>CAZJGF010000100.1:0-4908 GCA_964545665.1 uncultured Dehalococcoidales bacterium | reverse complement strand
CGGCAAGCCTGAGATAATTTGAGAAGTCGTTCTTGTGGAGATTGCTTCGCTTCCGGCCATGCCTTCGGCTCACAGCTTCGGCTTGCAATGACAGCTCAGGGCATAATTCCCTGGCGATTGCCATTTCCTTTTTCTTCACCGTCCGATAAGGATCAGGGTTGCGGGTTATTTCCTTAATTACCTTGTGAATCTTAGTGGCGACGACAATGGACATTTGCTCATAGGAGAACTCGCCATCAAGTACCTTTACCGCTTCTTTTATTGCTTTTTCTCTAGTCAGAGCATCGTCAGTGCCCAGCTCAGCAGCCTGGCAAATCAGACCTCTCAAACAATCGTAACATTGCCTCGTGAGTTTCATCCTGCTCTCCCAGCCTCAATTTGAGTAGCTTACATCGCCATATTATAATAAGCTAAACGATGTTTGATAAACTAGATTCAGCACAAAAGCGCTATGCGGAGCTGAGCCAGCTCATGGCTCACCCAGAGGTGGTTGCCGACCACAAGCGGCTACAAGAGCTAACTAGAGAAAGAGCCAGCCTCGAAAGCACTGTCACTACATACCGGGAATACCGGAAGGTTTCCAAAGAGCTAGCTGAGTGGCAGACGCTGCTTGCCGAAACTACCGAGGCAGATATGAAAACCACGGTTAAGGAGGAAATTGGCAAGCTCCAGCAGCGGCAGGATGGCCTGCTTCGCCAACTCAAGCTGTCCTTGTTGCCCAAAGACCCTAATGATAGCAAGGATGTTATCGTTGAAATAAGAGCTGGTACCGGTGGTGAGGAAGCAAGCCTCTTTGCTGCAGACCTGTTCCGTATGTACAGTCGCTATACCCAGGGGAAAGGTTGGCAAGTGGATATTGTCGACAGCAACCAGAGCGGGATAAGAGGCTTTAAGGAGGTAATATTCGAGGTTAGAGGTGAGGGAGCATTCAGCCGGCTCAAATATGAACGCGGCGTTCATCGGGTACAAAGAGTGCCCATTACTGAGTCTTCCGGCAGGCTGCACACTTCAGCAGCCACCGTGGCTGTCCTTCCGGAGGCAGAGGAAATTGAACTGGATATCAATCCCGATGACATCAAGATGGACTTCTTTCACAGCAGTGGCGCTGGAGGACAAAATGTAAATAAGGTAACCACAGCAGTCCGTCTTACACATTTACCTACCGGCATAGTGGCCGTCTGTCAAGATGAACGCTCCCAACTAAAAAACAGGACGAAAGCTATGGCGGTGCTCCGGGCCAGGTTATTTGACAGGAAACAGCGCGAACAATCTGAAAAGATAGAAAATCAACGACGAACCCAGGTTGGCAGCGGCGACCGATCAGAGAAAATACGCACCTATAATTTTCCTCAAGACCGCGTTACCGACCACCGAATCAGCATGAGCTTCCACAACTTAGACAGCATTCTAGATGGGGACCTCGATGACATTATCGACGCCTTAGCCACAAGAGAAGAACAACTTGAAGCAGCCCTTCCATGACTCTAGGCGATGTTCTGTACCAAACCCGATGTGAGCTTGCCAAAGCCAACATTGATTGCGCCACTACCGAAGCGGAACTGCTATTGTGCCACACTGTGGGAATCTCAAGAACACAACTATACACTGAACCAGAGCGGCTGTTAACCAACACAGAGGCAAACCGTTTGCGGCACCTTCTTCAGCGCAGGCTTCTCCATGAACCAATTGCCTACATCTTAAGATGCTGCGAATTCTACGGCATCGAGTTCTATATTGACCACCGCGCTCTCATCCCCAGACCGGAGACAGAACTCCTGGTAGAGGAAGCCATTGACTTTGCTCGCCACTACTTAGCCCGCGGGAAACAGCTTACTATAGCTGACATCGGCACAGGCAGTGGAGCTATTGCCATCAGTCTCGCACTGGCACTTCCCCAAGTTAAAATCTATGCCACCGATATTTCAGCTTCAGCCCTCGAGGTAGCCAAAATAAACCGCCAACGCCACAAGGTTGATAACCAGGTAGAGCTTCTCCAGGGTAATTTGCTTGACCCGCTACCTGAGCTGGCAGACATGATAGTAGCTAATCTACCCTACATAAGGGATTGTGAGCTACAAGCACTGGCTCCTGAAATAACACATTTCGAGCCAAGCTTAGCCATCGCTGGTGGCAATAACGGTTGGGACAAAATTCGCCTGCTTCTAGATCAAGTCCCGGGGAGACTCCACCCTGAAGGATGCCTGCTTTTGGAGATTGGCCAAGGACAGGACAAAGCAGTGAGTTCGATGGTGGAAAGCTACTTCCCACAAGCCGATGTCGAGTTAGTTCCCGACCTAAGTGGCACCAGCAGGGTGGTGAAGATTATACTAAAGCCCGAATGCGTTTAATATCTGTCGCCTTACCAGTATCCTCATCCACCTCAACCAAGATAGCATTGAAGTCAACAGGCCCCTCTCCCACTGATAAACGGCCAGGTATCTGAGTCAGAAAGCGCTCGATAACATTACTCACATTATCGCCGATAACCGAGTTCGTAGGACCAACCATACCGATATCAGTAACATAAGCAGTGCCTCTAGGCAATATACCAGCGTCGATAGTACCTACATGAGTATGCGTACCCAGCACTGCGCTAACTCGACCATCAAGATAGCGGCCCATTGCCACCTTCTCTGAAGTCGCTTCAGCATGGAAGTCAACAACAATGACGTTTGGCTTTTTCTCGATTCCAGCTAACAATTGGTCCATAGCTCGGAAGGGACAATCAAAATTGCCCATGAAGGTACGCCCAATAAGGTTAACGACCAATACGTTGTCGCAGGACAAGTAGCCACGCCCAGGAGATACCGGTGGATAATTCAGTGGTCGAATAACGGCAAGGCTGCCATCTAGATAAGGTAGAATCTCCTTATGTTTCCAGATATGATTTCCTGAAGTTATTACATCGATTCCAGAATCAAAAAGCTCCTGCGCAGTGCTTGGCGTCAATCCTAAACCGCCGGCAGCGTTCTCCCCGTTGCCTATGACCAGATCAATCCCATGCTCACGGCACAAGCCTGGCAAGATCTCTCTCACGGCATACCTGCCAGGCTTACCAATAATGTCCCCTATTGCCAATATTCTCAATTTTTCGTCTTGTTCACCTTACTTAGCATAATCCACTACTGTAGTCTGCCGCGCTACTACCACTTTTATTTGACCAGGATAAGTCAAGCTTTCCTCTATCTTTTTGGAGACATCCCTGGCCAGTCTGATAGTCGTCAAGTCGTCGACTTCTTCCGGTTTCACCAAAACACGCACTTCACGCCCGGCTTGAATGGCAAAGGCTTTTTCTACCCCCGGGAAACTCCCAGCTATGTCTTCCAATTCCTTAATCCTCTTCAGATATTGCTGCAAAGACTCCCGCCTAGCACCGGGCCGCGAGCCACTTATAGCATCGGCAGCAGCAACAACAAAGCCCATAACACTGGCTGTTGCCGCTTCACCATGGTGCTCGGCAATGGCTTGAGTTACCTCAGCGGACTTGTCCCACTGTTTGACCAGGTTAGCCCCTATCAGGGCATGAGAGCCCTCTACTTCGTAGTCCACCGCCTTCCCAATATCGTGAAGCAAACCAGCTTTCCTGGCTGTACCAGCGTCCACCCCAAGATCACTGGCCAGCATACCTGATAGATGGGCAACCTCAAGACTATGAAGCAGGACATTCTGTCCATAACTAGTACGGAATTTGAGCTGACCAAGCAGCTTAATTAATTCTGGGTGCAAACCTGGCACCCCAGCATCGTAAGCTGCCTGCTCACCCTCAGTGCGAATCACAACTTCGACTTCAGTCTTGGCCTTCTCAACTATCTCTTCAATCCGAGCTGGATGAATACGACCGTCAAGAATAAGCTTATTGAGAGCAATGCGAGCTATCTCACGCCTTACCGGGTCAAAGCTAGAAATAGTAACCATCTCTGGAGTGTCGTCAACAATAAGGTCAACCCCGGTAGCCTGTTCTAATGCACGGATGTTGCGCCCCTCACGGCCGATAAGCCGCCCCTTCATCTCATCGCTGGGCAATGGAATACTAGATACAGTAGTCTCTGAAACAACGTCTGTGGCACAACGCTGAATAGCAGTAGCTAAAATATATTGTGCTCTTCTATCTGCCTCTTCCTTTACCCGGGCTTCCCATATCCGAGCCTGTCGTGAGGCTTCCTCCTCAACTTCCTGCTTCAACGCTTCCTGCAGGCGGTTCTTTGCCTCATCCCTAGATACTCCAGAAAGAGACTCAAGCTGAACAAGCTCCTTTTCCTCTATAGCTCTGAGCTCAGCCTTTATCCTCTCAATCTCTTTTTCTCTGCTATCTAGAGTCTGCTTGCGCCGCTCTATCGAGTCGAATTTTCGCTCTACTGCCTCTTCTTTTTGGTTGAGACGTTTTTCTGCCTGCTGTAGTTGAACACGGCGCTCCCGGTTCTCTGCCTCAGCAGCGTTCCTAACCTTGCGGGCTTCTTCTCTAGCCTCGTTGAGTAGCTCCTTATGCTTGCTCGTTGCTTCACTTAATAATCTCTGTGCTTCTTTTCTCGTGCCTAAAATCTGCTGATTGGCCACTATCTGCCTGATAAAGTAACCAACAAGGCCGCCCAAAACAAGAGCAAGGCCAAGTAGAATATATACGTAGTCCATTTTTCCTCTCTATTTCACTCAAGTACTGACACATCATAAGCCAATATTAACCCTTTATCGGGCCTGCGTCAAATGAGTCCAGTCAGGCGGGATGAACAACTGAAGAAACTAGAAAGACTGTGGTGATTCACTTAACAATTGAGTAGTGGAAGGAAGGAAGACAAACACATTACGATAGGACTTTCAGCCTACCGATCGACCTAGGAATCATAGGCTATCGCCTTATTGACTCCCTAGAAAGGAGGTGATTCAGCCACACGTTCCCGTACGGCTGCCTTG
>CAZJGF010000099.1:0-5021 GCA_964545665.1 uncultured Dehalococcoidales bacterium | reverse complement strand
GGAGCCGCGCTTCACCCTCCAGCGCCAGGTAACCAGGCGATATGGGCCTCACTATGAGGTCACCTTCCGTAGCGCTTGCCCCAACCGTTATCAGGAGAAGGATACTGCATGCGGTGAATATTACCTGCCCAGCACGGGGAGCCGGTTTCCTGTCGCTATTCTAATCCATGGTCTGGGAGTAACAGAAGAAAAGAATGTGGCACCCCTTAGGATGCTGTCACGGGACCTGGCAAAAAGGGGCATAGCCTCGTTTGTTCTCAAGCTCCTGCTGCCAGCGCAGGCTGCGGAGGGCAAAAGAAGACAACTCTCGGGGCCCTACATTGAGAACTGGCTGGAGCTATACCAGGTACTGGTTATCAACACACGTCAGGTGATAGACTGGGCAAGAAGCAGGAACGAGCTTGACGCTGAGAGAGTAACCGTAATTGGCGTAAGCACAGGAGGCATGGCCTCTGCTATAGCTATGGCCGTGGACAGGCGAATTACAGCGGGAGTTTTCATAATCACCGGGGGCAATATGGGAAAGATAACCTGGGGCGAAAACACCGAGGTCCAACTGGGCCATGGGTGCACAAAGTCCCAATGCCACGAGGTATATAGCCATTACCCACAGTATCTGGCTGATGTAAAGGAAAAAGGGAGTGATAATGTTGTGCCTGCTAAGGAATGCTTCTTATTTGATCCGGTTACCTTTGCACCATATCTTTGGAGTCGGCCCATGCTGATGATTAACGCCGAGCAGGACAACTCTGTGCCGAAGGATTCCACGCTGGAGTTCTGGCAGGCATGTGGTCGCCCCCGCATTGTATGGCTCCCTGCTAACCACCAGACTATCTTCCTGCGGTATCACTCAATCCGCAGTGAGATTACTGCTTTCCTGGCTTCGGCGTTCAACATGGCGAGTTAGAATCAAGCCTGATCCAGTGGTAGAATAACGGATCAAGCTGAGTTATCTGATTGGTGTTATCTCTCTTTGCAGCAGTGGAATGACGTCTCACGGAGGCATCTATCTCATAGCTGTGTCGCCTACTCGACATGGCGCTCCGCCCAGTTGAACGAACTGCCCTATTGTGCACCCATATAACAAACCAAGCTACTGTTCAACCGTGCTTCCCACTGCCACGTCGCCCTCGTGTCCATCATGTTATGGAGCCAGGAGTCAGCTATTCGCTTAGGGCCTTGCGCAGCATTTCCTCTGCTCGCCTGGTTGCTTCTTCAGCTCCTTCTACGGCGGCCAATCCCAGATATTTCTTGAAGTTGATGAATTTTCCCACGCCGTCTATCACCATCCCTGGAACCTTTGAATCTTTGAGAAGAAAGGCATATAGCTCCTCTCCTAGCTTTTCCCCTATTTCTTCATGAGCGATTGCTCCAGCTAGCGTTGCTATAGCTGTTTTGAGTCGGTTATGGTCTTCTCTCAACTGAGCAAGGTCGCTCGTCAGAGTTGTTTTCTCTGATTGTAATCCTTTTGTTTCTGAATCTAGCGCGGCTATTTGTGATTTTAAACTTTCCACCTCCTCAGTATGCTCATTTTTCAACACCGCTATTTGCGATTCATAGCGCTCCTTCAGTTGCTCATTCTCCGCTTCCAGCGTTGTTATAGCCGTTTTCAGTTGGCTATGGTCTCCTCCCAACTGCACAAGGGTGCTCGTCAAAGTTGTTTTTTCTGATTCTAATTCTTTTATTCTTGAACCCAGCGCAGCTATTTGTGACCTTAAGCTTTCCACCTCCTGAGTATGCTCCTTTTTCAACACTGCTATTTGCGATTCATAACTCTCCTTCTGCGCCTCCAGGTTTTTTATCTGTGATCTCAAACCATCTATATCAGCTAACCTATCTGCAAGCGCTTTGTGATCAACCCTTGACTCCTTAAGGTCTTCTCCTAGTACTCCAGTTAGCCTTTCCATAAATGCCTTAGAATCAGTTCGTAACTCCTTGTACTCCTCTGCCAATATCCCAACTGCCCTTCCCATAAGTTCGTCATATCTAGCGTTTGCCCGGTCACGTTCTTCTTCCAATGTCATTATGTACGACCTTAGGTCGCCCACTTTACCACCATACTGCTTATTTAATAGGGTATATATGGCAAAGGAAACTCTCTTGGCCACAGCTTCCCCGTAGCCCCTTATATCACTTCCTCGTGGACCAAGCACCTTACTAATCAACTTGTCCTCTTGTCGAAGGCGTTTGTGGTAGTCTTTCAGCCCTGCGTCAACCACCGGATCCAGCCCCGCACTGTTGTATAGTTGCTCTGCTAGCTGTGTTTCTTCGAGGCTCATTTCCTCGGTTCTGATAAGCTGTCTTTCCTCTTGTCCCTTTTCTTGCACTTTGTTCTACCTCCTTTGTGTTCACATTTGCGGGTATAGCAGATTCCGCTGCCCACCTTTCTGGCTACATTGGAGCGCACTCCATTTACCATAATTATATATCCTTTTCTGAGAAACATGCAGAAGATGGCCAATTGTGCAGTTGGGTAAGGAAACAATATTTTGCGCGGTGGCAGTCAAGGCCTAATCATGCACTTGGAGCTACCATGCGCCCAACAAACAGAATGGCGCCGGTCTCTATGTCACGGATCAGAAAGACAAAGGGGCGGTCAACGGTAACCTCGACAGGCGTCCCTGGCAGTGCCGTCAACCTCATCACCACTGCAGTGGCAGCTGCCGCTTCCGTGCCTGCTTCATCCACAGAGACGAACGCCTTATGGATTACATCTGCTATGTACAGGTCTCGGTTGCCTGTCATGCCTGAGAAATCTGCGTCCCCAGAAAAGGCAACTGGCATACCCATTGCTGCAAGAGCCTCTTTTAGACCGAAGCTTGATTCAAATTCAAATCTCGGCATGGTCAGGGCGACCCGTCTGCTTTCTAGCTGCTTCAAGATGGCATCTACCCGCTGAGCGTCCAGTGAGTCTTCAAAAGTCTCAAACTGGCCTGCCCGGGGGAGTAAGATTACCATGGAGAGTTCGCCGCCATCATACGGCAGTTCGATTGCTTGATATCCATCACCCTCCGCGTAGCTGAACGACTCCGTCTGCTTCATCATGGGCAAGGTGACCTCGCCTCCATCAAGCAGGTAGAATGGGCCATCCTCAGTCATATCCTCGTTGAAGGGATGCTGCCATGCCGCGTTGAAGTAAATGGCGTTGGTGAGGACAAGACGGGTGAGTGCATCGATGAGACCCTGCGGAATCAGGTCTTCAATCCGGCCTTCTGTTTGGTCACTGACCCAGTTGTTGATAGTGATGCGGGACTCTTCCGGTGCGCTGGCGAAATCAAGTGGCCTTAGCCCGGCACCATAGTTCTCAGCCAGGACATCGAGGAATTCGGAGAGGAACTTGTAGCCTTCCTGGCCCCAGATGGCATTGACAATGTGCAGCCGGAAGCCCTCCCCATCCTTGCCTTTGGCACCTTCACCACGTTGACTGAGTTCGATGTCCAGGCTATTGAATGCTGGATGGAGGCGGTCTTGGGAGAGTGTGAAGTGAAGAGTATCCGCCATCTGCTGTGCAGTCTCACCGCGAGCCCCAGCATACGTCATCGCCAGCGCCAGTGAAATGCTATACGGAGAGAAGAAGAGGTTGCCGCCTTCTTCTCTAAGTGCCTGATACAGGTCGAAACCGAAGCCGCTGTTTCCGTCGACCACAGTCGCCAGATCGGCTTCGTTCACATTGGGCGAAGTGTCCCGCTGTTTGTCTGATTGTATTACTGCACCGGTTACTGGCTGAGCACAGGCCGCCAGGCCTGATACCAGTGCTACTACTAGACACAAGAATAGTCTCTTCACTTCAGTTACCCCGCCTGCCATTCAAGACACTTCATTTTATATCATATAACGAAAGAAATTGACTTTGGTTTAGCATTTCTCGCCATCGCCATAGATGGACAACGCTAGATTGATTTCCTCAACCAGCTCAATCAACCAGTAGTGTGGTGGTTAAGTAACAAGATGGACAGTTGGATAATCGGACCGGCAGCTAGTCAGGCTTACTTTGTGACTGCTAGCCCCAAGAGTCTGTTCATATCAAAGTACTGCTTCTACTTTTGATCGGACCGCAGGCTCAGAGACTGCACCAACAATTTGTTCGATTACCTTGCCGTCCTTGAAAAATAGTAACAGTGGTATACTCATAACTTGGTATTTCCCTGCCACCAGACGGTTCTCATCCACATTCAGCTTACAGAATTTGACCCTGTCCTGATATTCCTCCGCTAGCTTTTCGGTTATCGGAGCAATCATTCGACACGGGCCACACCATGGTGCCCAGAAGTCTACTACGACGGGTGCCTTGCATCTTAACACCTCATGTTCAAAACTGCCGTCGTTGACTTCAATGACTCCAGCTGCCATTCTCTCATCTTTTACCTTGATTTGAATCAGAATATCTCCAGGGTGACCATCGGTTAACTGGAGAGCGTTAGTTAGTTTTATTGTGCTGCCTGCTATTACTCCAGCCGGGATACTCACCTCCAGCCTTTTGCTGCGCCTTGGCAATATCTTTTTAGTCCCGAGCCTGGCCTCCTCTGCCGTGATAGCTAGCTGGTAGCGAACTGAATTGACTGTCTGATTTGTATCAACGGGTTCATCCATACTCACCTTCCCCGAAATTAGGTTTCAGTCCTATTTTCTGCTCACTGTCAGGGCCACTTTCACCTGTTTCAGCTCTCCAGTTATACACCAGGCCAGAGTATGGAAACTACGCGTCGAACTGGGATAGAATTACCTCTCGGCGGCGAACACGACATTCCGCCCTATTGTGCACCCACACAACAGACCGAGCTATTGTGCAGTATCAGGACAATTCAGTTTCTTGCTACATGCCTCCCAGGAAACGCCTCTGGCGCGGAATCTGGTAGTATGCTTTATCCGGATGTGCCTATTCCTTTTTCTTCTCGAGTCCCTTTTCCTTCACCATTGCCTTGGTACGCTTACTGATCTCATCAGCCTTAGTGAGCAGATAGATCATGCCACCCAGGCACAGAAGGAAAATGCCAAGGCCGATAGGTGAACCCCAGTAGAAT
>CAZJGF010000098.1:0-5255 GCA_964545665.1 uncultured Dehalococcoidales bacterium | reverse complement strand
CCCAAGCCGTTTGAATTCCTTTATGGCTGGAGGTCCTGTTATATCATTGGCCAGAACTAAATCAACCTTAGCATTCATAAACTCGCCAGGTTTGACTCTTTCCTTATCGCTATGCGCAGCCAAAATCTTCTCAGCTAATGTCCCCATTGATACTCCTTTACTGACAGTCGTATTTGTCTAGCCACCGCTTATGGATCCAACTAGACCTTTGTCTCTTTTCCTGTTTTCTTGGCTACAAGTCGGTTCAGCGCATTCATGTATGCCTTGGCGCTGGCAACAATGATATCTGTGGAAGCACCACGACCGGTATAAGTGACACCGTCACTCTCAATTCTTATTATTACCTCTCCAATAGCATCAATGCCTTCGGTAATCGCTTCTATGCTGAATTCTGTGAGCTTATTGGGTATGCCAACTATGCGATTAATAGCCTGATACACAGCGTCAACCGGACCTGCCCCCAGTGCAGCATCAGCCAGATTTTGGCCGTCGGGGCCAATCAGTCTCACTGAAGCCGTGGGAAGGCTGTGGTCACCGCAAGAAACCTCGACATGGTCGAGATGATATACCTCAGTGGCAGTGCGAAGCTCCTCGGCTACCAAAGATTCAATATCGCGGTCCGTGATTTCCTTCTTCTTATCAGCTAACTCCTTGAAGCTTTGGAAGGCACGGTTTAGAGCTTCATTACTTAAACTGTAACCGAGTTCCGCCAGCCTCTCCTTAAAGCCATGCTTACCACTCAGCTTGCTCAACACCAGGCTGCTTGCTGGTACGCCAACCGACTTCGGGTCCATAATTTCATAAGTCATAGCGTTCTTCACGAAACCATCTTGATGGATGCCTGATTGGTGACGAAAGGCGTTCATCCCCACAATAGCTTTGTTAGGCTGGACTGGAAAGCCAGTAAGCTCACTCACAAGACGGCTTGTCTTGTAAATCTGGGTAGTGTCAATATTGGTAGTAACGTTAAAGAATTCCTGTCGAGTCCTGAGCGCCATTACGATTTCTTCCAAAGAGGCGTTACCAGCTCGCTCTCCAATGCCATTTATAGTGCACTCAACTTGGCGTGCCCCTCTTCGTATTGCTTCAAGGCTGTTGGCTACTGACAAGCCCAAATCATCATGGCAGTGAACGCTTATTATGGCTTTATGTATATTGGGCACATTGAGTAAGATGCCCTCGATCAAGCTGCCAAATTCTTGTGGAGTGACATAACCTACAGTATCGGGAATGTTAACTGTAGTTGCTCCAGCATCAATCACTGCCTCTAATATTTCATAAATATAAGCGGGGGCAGCACGAGTGGCATCCATTGGCGAGAATTCTATGTCTTCAGTATAGCTCTTGGCATGAGCCACCGTATCCCGAGACATCTGTAGCACCTCACTCCGGCTTTTCTTAAGCTGGTAGGAAAGGTGAATATCCGAAGCCGAGATAAAGATATGAATTCGAGGACGAGCTGCCTCCTTAATCGCCTCCCAGGCTCTATCTATAGCCTTAGCATTGGCGTGTGTTAAAGCGCAAATTACGGGTTTCTCGACTTCCCCGGCAATGCGCCGCACTGCTTCGAAATCGCCTACCGAGCTGGCAGGGAAACCAGCCTCTATAACATCAACACCAAGTCTATCCAACTGCTTGGCGATTTCCAGCTTTTCCTGAGCATTCAAGCTCGCTCCGGCTGCTTGCTCACCATCTCTTAAAGTGGTGTCAAAAATAATCACTCTGTTGTCCACTGCTCACTCCTCATTTTGATACTGCTTGTCTTCTATCATAACGATAAGCATTCAGCATAATCTTTTGTTACAGCTTCTTTATTATGAAGGCTTGGGCCGCCCAGATGGTTGACAACCCGAAGGGGTATCTCTCCGCGCGTCTCACTTTCTAAGCCAGGGCATCATGCCCCTGAGCTTTTCCCCCACAATTTCAATTTGATGCTCGGCTTCCATCCTCTTCATAGCATTAAAGCTGGGACGACCAGCCTGGTTTTCTAAAACCCATTCTCTGGCAAAGGTACCATCCTGAATCTCTGCCAGAATTTGCCTCATTTCCTCTTTAACCAAATCGTCGATGACCCTAGGACCTCTCGTATAATCACCATACTCGGCAATATCGCTCACTGAGTAGCGCATGTACTTTAACCCACCCCTGTATATGAGGTCGACGATGAGTTTTAGCTCATTAAGACACTCAAAGTATGCGATCTCTGGCTGGTATCCAGCTTCTACCAGAGTTTCAAAACCAGCTTTGATCAGGGAAGTCACTCCTCCACAGAGCACTGTTTGCTCACCAAAAAGATCGGTTTCAGTCTCCTCAGCAAAAGTTGTCTCTATAACTCCAGCCCTGGTACATCCGATACCTTTAGCATAAGCTAACGCTATATCTTTGGCCTTCCCCGACACATCTTGGTGGACTGCGACTATAGCCGGAGGCCCCGCATTCTCGGTATAAAGCTGGCGCAATATGTGCCCCGGGCACTTGGGAGCCACCATGCTCACATCAACATTGGACGGTGGCATGACCTGCGAATAGTGGACGTTGAAACCGTGGGCAAACATCAAAGTCTTACCCTGAGATAGTCCCTTCTCAATTGATTCATGGTAGATTTGAGATTGCAGGTTATCAGGGGCAAGCATGGTGACTATATCAGCCTCCTTGGCTGCCTCACCTGCGCTGAGTACTTCAAACCCATCCTTTTGCGCTGCTTTCCACCCTTCACCGTCAGGCCTGCTGGCAACAATAACATGACACCCACTGTCCCTTAGATTCTGAGCATGGGCATGCCCCTGGCTGCCATAGCCAATAATGCCAATGGTCTTCCCCCTGACTAAGTCCAGGTTAGCATCCTTCTCGTAGTAGATTTTGGCCATGCTTTTCTCCCTCCTTTCTTAATATTATTAGTTTTAATTAGCTCAGGAGAAGCCTCCACGCGTTAAGGCAACTGTTCCTGTTCTTGCCATCTCCTTAATACCAAAGCCGCGAAGAAGCTCAAATAACGAACTTACCTTGTTTTCATCACCGGTAACCTCCACTGTTAGTGAATCGGATGCGACGTCAATTACATTAGCTCTGAAAACATCGACTATCTGTATGATTTCATTTCTTGTTGAAGTAGTAGCCTTGACTTTGATTAGGGATAACTCCCTGGCTACTATATCCCCTTCAGTTATGTCAGATACTCTCATTACGTTGATTAACTTGTCTAATTGCTTCCTGACTTGTTCCACCACTGCGGAGTCACCACTGACAACGATAGTCATCCGAGACAGCCCAGGTTGTTCACTGTGACCTACTGCCAGGCTTTGTATATTGAAGCCCCGGCGGCGGAAAAGACTGGCTACCCTGGTCAACACCCCAGGCTTATCCTCCACAACAGCAACTAAAATATGCTTCGTATCCGGCAATCTGGTTTCCTTTAACAGCTACTTGCTACTTCTGTCTTTGGCACTTGCAGAATTTGGCTTAGGCTTTCTCCCGGCGGCACCATCGGGTACACATTTTCCTCCGGCTCAACAACAAAGTCGATGAGGAAAGACCCGGAGTGGTCCATTGCCTTCTGGATGGCTGGAGTTATCTCCTCTCTGTGATTTACCCTAACGCCAGGAATGCTATAGGCTTCAGCAATTTTTGTGAAGTCGGGATTCCAAAGCTTTGTATCAACATAGCGGCGTCCATAGAATAGTTCCTGCCATTGTCGCACCATGCCAAGAAAGCCGTTATTGATAATCGCTATCTTTATGGCGAGGTTCTCCTGGGCTATAGTAGCCAGTTCTTGAATAGTCATCTGGAGGCCGCCATCACCAGCGATGCACCACACTACGTCCTCGGGACGTCCTACTTTGGCTCCTATAGCGGCAGGAAGCTCAAACCCCATAGTACCTAACCCCCCCGACGAAATAAGGCTGTTTGGTTTGGTGTACACAAAGTGCTGTGCTGCCCACATTTGATTCTGTCCTATTCCTGTGACTACTGTCGCATCACCCTGGGTAGCCTCATAGATCTGGCGAATGACATATTGCGGCAATAACGCACGGTTTTCCCCAGCTTCCAAGGATGGATGTTCCTGCCTCCACTGGTCTAGCTGCGACAGCCAATCCAAGTGCTGCCCATGCTTTGTTTCCCTATTAATAGCCTTTACTACACTTTTCACATCACCGACTATGGGCACATCCACTGGTATATTCTTTCCTATTTCCGCAGGGTCGATATCAATGTGGATAATTTGAGCATGAGGAGCAAATCCTTTCGTATTCCCTGTAGCCCGGTCATCAAACCTCATGCCGACGGCGATGATGAGATCAGCGTGTTGCACTGCCATATTAGCATAAGCCATACCGTGCATACCCATCATGCCAAAATTGAGTATGTGCTGTCCCGGGAAAGAACCGATGCCAAGGAGAGTGTTAACTACCGGTATTTGTGCCTTCTCGGCTAATTCCTGAAGTTCAGCATAAGCTTGCGAAACGATTACTCCTCTACCAGCAATAATCACAGGCCTTTCAGCTTCATTGATGAGCTTTGTTGCTCTTTTAATCTGGACTGAGTGCCCCCTCGAGACGAATTTGTAGCCTGGTAGATCAATTTTCTCGGGGTAGATAAACTCCACTTCTTCTTGCTGAACATCCCGGGGGATATCAATAAGCACAGGACCAGGCCTTCTTGTACTAGCAATATAGAAAGCTTCCTTAATCGTCTTCGCCAGCTCGGTAGTGTCGGAGACAAAATAGTTATGTTTAGTGATGGGAAGTGTGATTCCTGTAATATCCGTCTCTTGGAAAGCATCCTTACCAATAAACGGCCTAGCTACCTGGCCGGTTATCGCTACCATAGAGGAGGAATCCATATAAGCATTGGCAATGCCGGTCACCAAGTTGGTAGCTCCTGGACCCGAAGTAGCCACACATACACCTACTTTATGTGTGGCCCGGGCATAAGCATCAGCAGCGTGAGCTGCCGCTTGCTCATGACGAACCAGTATGCGTCGAATCTGGGGGTATTGCGAAAAAGCGTCATATATCGGCAATATAGCGCCACCCAACATGCCAAAGATAACCTCAACGCCTTCTCTAATTAGACTTTCACACAAAATCTGAGCGCCTGTTTTCTTCATGGTAAACCTCCCTTTACAACACCCCTTCTCACTTCTACGCCTTTCAAGTCCTTAAATAAAAAGCCTCCCGACTGGGAGGCTTTCTCCAATTTCTGTTCTTCTTCTTGACTGTTACACTTCTACTCCAAAAGCCTCCCAAGCGCACTCT
>CAZJGF010000097.1:0-5595 GCA_964545665.1 uncultured Dehalococcoidales bacterium | reverse complement strand
TAAGAACCTCTTCAGCGCCTTTAGGATCCAGTTCGGAGGTAGGCTCATCCAGCACTAAAATATGGGGGTAAAGAGCCAGGACAGAGGCTATTGCTACCCTTTGTTTTTCACCACCAGAAAGCTCATTCACAGTTCGATGACGTAAGCTGGCAATACCCACTGTGTCCAATGCCTCCTCCACCCTTCTGGCCATCAGTTCTCTAGGAAAACCAAGGTTTTCCAAACCAAAGGCAATTTCCCTTTCGACATCCATAGTTACAAGCTGATTCTCCGGGTCTTGAAATACCATCCCTACTTTGGTAGCCAGCTCCTTGGTAGAATGCTTCACTGTATCGAGGCCATCCACTTCCACCTTGCCAGTTATTTCGCCTCCGTAGAAATGAGGTATCAAGCCATTCAGACAGCGGCAAAGGCTCGACTTCCCTCCACCTGAGGGACCTGTGATCAACACAAACTCTCCGTCTTGAATCTCAAGATTTATATCCTGTAAGGCTGGCTTATCAGTATCGCTGTAGCGAAATGTTAAGCCGTTTATCCTAATCAAGGTCCACCCTCCTCTTCAAAGGGGCTAGAATGAACACCATATTTAACGAGAGTGCTAAGCCGCCTAGCATAATTGCTTCCAGCTGGGTGAAGCTGATACCGGGCAAAATGGGATAATACTCGTACCCTCCGTGTCCCAGCCAGCGCATACCGATGCCAACAGCAAGAGGCAGTAGAGCAAAAGCAAGCAGGGTAATATCAAATTGAGTAGTCTTCAACTCTTTGTAGAAAGTTCTATCTTTACCAGAGCCAAACGCCCTCGACTCCATAGCTTCAGCAACCTGGACTGCTCGATCTAAGGAGTTCGATAGCAGCGGAATGGCAATCGCCATGTGGTTCTTAGCCCTCTGAATTCGACTGCCCTTATCAAGCTCCAAACCTCTGGACCTCTGAACATCAGCGATACATTGGGCATCGCCAGTCAAGGCAGGAACAAATCTGGCGGATAGCGAAGTAACCAGGACTGATTTATAGGGCAACTTTGCCTTCATCAGCACTAGCATCAGGTCGTCAGGATGAATGGTAAACGTGAGTATAGTGAAAGCAGAAACTATGGCAAGCAATCTTAGGCTGTTTCCTGCCCCGCAAAGTATGGCTTCCAAAGTTATTTTGGGGGCACCCACTAGAGGAATTGCAAAGGGAATTTGATACAGAACATGGGAACCTCGGTTGCCAACTAAAGCATTTATAACTATGATCAACAAGCACAGGAAGAGGAAGAGCTTCAACAAGGAAGCCCACTCCTTCCATGCTCTAGCTGCTATAAGCAATGGCAGCGTCGACAGAAATAATAAGAGAAGATAAAGCGGATTATTAAACAGCAGGGCAAGGATAAAAACACTGGCGATCCAGGCCAACTTGCACCAAGGATTGAGCCTATGAATAACCGTACGTTTATCGGCATACTTATAGCTTATCATTGAGGCACCTTAATCACCTCTTCACCAACTATCACTGTGGCGCAGGCATATTGGAATTCCTCATGGTGACTGGCCAGTATAGCTGCCGCATTTTGCACTTGACTTCCGTTAGTGCCTGATACCATCCAGGCTACATTTTCGCAAGCGCTGATGCCTCTAGGATTCCACGGGTTCTGCGTAGCCTGAATTAGCCCACACTCTGACTCGCGTCGCTCCTCACTCCCTTGGGAATCGTAAACCACCGCTTTGCCTTCTTCAAGCCGAATATAAAACCCAAGCTTTTCATTCCCATTTAGCTCCGATATAAGGTCAAAATCTTCAGTGCCTAACAGGATCAAATTGGAGTGCTTCTTACTGTAAGCTGATGATTCTGGGCCAGCCATACGTACATTCTCAACCCCCAGCTTCTCTAGCTTGCTCGCTAAGACTTGGGCAGCATCTCGAAAACCTTCGTCATAGACTATTATGGTGGGTGAGATTTCTCCCTGATAACCGCCTAAGAATGGCTGGGGGAAGTCGCCAATAATAGCGGGAGCAAAGGCTTGAAGACTCCAATCATGAAAGTCCCAGTGTTCTACATCGCCATCACAAAGCTTATAGCTCAATCCCCCGACTTTAGCTGACATACCGTTAACATAGAAAAACCAATCCTTCTTGACTTCAGTCTGAGAATATTGAGAACTAATCCCGTTTATCGCCTCAACAAACCCACCACCATACCTTGTTTCTACTGTAGCTATCTGCCCCAGAGCATCCAAAGCATTAGCGCCAGCACTCACTCTCACTGACTCATCCAACACCAGTTCGTTGCCGAAATTCTGGGTGGCTATTACTTTGACTGCAATCCCGTCCGAAGGCCGGGGTTGACAGCCACAAAAGGCGATGACAAACAAGAAAGCGACTATAACCGATACTACACCCAATTCCGCTAGACTGCTTCGCTTCATCTATACTCATCCCCTAGAAGTCTGCCTTTTTGTTTATCATTGGTTTCATTCCCTTTTCAATTCTTTGATTCTACGAAATACGAGCACAACAGCCACAACAAGCGCCACAATAATTACAATAGCTATTATGCTGTTAGTGTCTAGAGCGCCACCAGAGGTTTGACTACCCACCACAGTGAACTGTCCCTGCAGTCCTGTCAAGGAGACATCGTAGGTTCCCGGAGTCGCCTTGCCTACCAAGAATACCACATTCTGGGTAGAGCCTGGGCTCAGTCTCACCGTTTGGCTATCCTCCATTTGCCCATTGATGTAAAGAACTGCTTCGCAACTCCCAGTTTTCCCACCAACTTTGGTTATGCTGATGGAGATATTCACCTGCTGGTTGGGCTGAACTTGCTCTGGTGAGATGGTAAGGTTGGAAACTGAGAAGTCGGCTGCCTTCCCTGACGCAGACAGGACAAAGTTGGCAATAACCTCTTTATTAGAGTCCATAGTTACACTAGCTGGATTGCTACCACCATTAAGGTCACCGCTCCAGGTACCGAAGATATAGCCAGCGGCCGGAGTGGCAGTTAGCTTGACAGAGGCACCAACCTCGTATTGGTTAGCCTCTCCCTGAGGGCTAAGAGTGAGACTTCCACCCCCGTTTGGTTCGCAAGTTGCCGTTAGCCTATAGAGCGCCGGTGAAATCTCAATGAAGTTAGCAACAACTGACTTATCGGCATCAATGGTCACAATAGTGGAAGAAGACGATGGATTAGTAACATCACCAGTCCAACTATCGAACTCCCAGCCGGCATCCGCGGCGGCACTAATATCAACCGTAGTCCCGGCATCATAGGTATGTCTGCCCACCGAAGGAGTGGTTGAGCCATTTCCATCCACTCTCATAGTCAGAGTACAGGTTTCCGGCGCAGACATTGTGACCATCACCCGTACTCTGTCACTGCGAATACAATCGTCCTTTTCAGCAAATAGACTGAAGGTTCCCTCACTATCTATGCCAATATCTACTCTTCCATCGCTACCGGTTTCATAACCTTGACCAGCGGCGTGAACGGTAGCACCTTCGCAAGGTAACCACTCATCACTATCATCACTATAATAGGTCACTGTGGCAGTAAATTCGTCACCTGCACCTGCATCTACCTCCATATCGCTAAGTGATATCTTTAAAGGTGCATCGCCCCAGTTCCCATAGTACCACAGCACTTCTTCGTGTGGAGGGTCGGGAGGCATTGTCTCACCTAATATGAACTGGTCAGCACCAACAATAGGGGTACGGCAATCCACTCGATACATCCATCCCCTTGCTCCCTGAGGCTCTTCTCCAGCTACAGAACTCACAAATAATGCGCCATATTGGTCAGTCACATAATACTGGAACCTCTCTTCATCGTTGGAGGCCTCATCCAAGGCCCCCAGAGGAGTGGGGTCTGGCAGATGATAAATTTTGCCGCTGTTGTCAGCTGTAATATCTGACTCGGTAACAGTTACATTTCCCTTCCAGATAGTGTCATCCTGCCCTTCAACCCTTGTGTAGACAGATATATCCGCCGGGGCTCCAAGGGCCCCTGCCGAGGATGATTCATATAAAGACCCTTGTGTGGCAGAAGTAGTTATGTGCAGGGGTTGGCTGCTACCTAGGGCAACGGTAAGCAAGAAAGCAATACTGAGCCATGCTACAAATATCTTCAGTAATTTACCTTGCTTCACTCACGTTCAGCCTATGAAATGCCTCTACAGCGTTAGAGCCTATTGAATTGGCTGTTTCAAAGCCTTGTTATACTACTTTATTAATCGAGCCACCCGATGAGATTCCAACCTTCATCAAGGTAATAGGTATCAGTGCCGTAAGCTAAGATGCACTCGGTGTTTACGTTAATCCAGTACCCCCTGCCTTTATGCAGCAGCATAAGGGTATTCCCTTCAGGATGTGCCACTGCCCACCCAGGATTGTACACTGTCCATCCTCCAGTACCTTCGCCGGCCTTATAGCCATAGGCTATATCTAAATCCTCTTGGATGGAAGCAAACCCCGTGGCCACAGTGGTGAAATATGGCTTGCCCAAAAGCGCTTGTATCGCCCAAGCAGTGGTCTGGCACGGCCAAGCCCCAGGATTACCACTTTGCCAGTAAAACGAACCATCGCCCTGCTGGAAGCTCAGGAGGTCATCAATCGGAGTGTTGCCATTTTCAGTCCAACTAGCGCTTGTCGGGTCTTGCCCCGCCGCTACTATGGCATTAATGGCCATGGAATCAATATCTGCGTTCTGTCCCCAAAGGGGGCAATTAAATCCTCCGCTGTCAACTTGGGTTGACTTAATATAAGTCAATCCATTTGTAATAGTATTCGAACTAGGGCTTTCCCCAGCAGCGACTAAAGCTGTCATGGCTGCGGAGGTGCTATCCACATCAGTGCCCCATGAAGCACTGGGATCGAAACCCCAGCCACCGTCAGCTTGCTGGCAGCTCTTAATAAACGACACGCTGTTTTGGACAATCTCCGAATTTGGATTTTCGCCAGCGGCAACAAGAGCCATGACTCCCCAGAAGTCGTCGTTGACGAGATCGGAGCTACCCATCTGGTTACCATCGTAATAAGTTTTTATACCTGCCACATAATCTACTCCACCAAAGTCTGCAGGGTTCTCACCAGCAGTAACTATGGCTAAAATCGTCCTAGCATAAGCATTAGTTGGATTCAACTCACTTGCCAATTTGCCCGGGGTTGTCTCAGTTCTCAGATAGTCGACAAGGGAGGAATTACCTCCTACCTTCCAATCATGCGGGTCTTCTCCGGCAGCAACTATTGCCATCACCACCCATGCTGAAGGTCCAAACCCACCTACACTGCCATCTTCAGCTTGCTGGCCGCGGATATAAGCCAAGGCGTTAGCTACTTCAGTATCAGTGAGATCGTAAGGATAAAGCGAGGCCAGCACTGGCACTACTAGTGCTGATGATACAAGCAGCAAAAACAATAACAAACCACTTAACATCCCGAGCTTCTTTTTGATTCTGTTCACTTCTACCCCCTTCGACTTATACAAGTCAATTTTAGTATAAACAAGCTTAGTTGATTTATTATGAACAAGCCTCAGGAAAATGTCAAGACCCTAGCTGAGATTGTGTTGATGTTCTACGATTTTGTCACCATATAATTGTTCAGGGAAAATGTCACC
>CAZJGF010000096.1:0-5638 GCA_964545665.1 uncultured Dehalococcoidales bacterium | reverse complement strand
CAGGAAGAGGTGCTCGCCGTTGCCTGATATTTACACACTTTTTGACAAGACCTCGATTACGCGGCAGGAGTACAGAGTTGCGAGAGATCAATTCCTATCTTCAGGGCGGCCACGGTTATTCTTATATCTACACGATACCGCTGAGAAAGCGTTGCATGACAATCAGGAAGTGCCGAAAGCGGCGGGGATCGATGATCCTCAGCATTTAGCCTCTTTTGTTCATGAAGTAGAACATCCAGAGGTTGGGAGTGTTCCCAACTATGTGGGCCGCTTTCGCGATTTTGAAGAGCTGATTCGCTCACTGGCAAATCGGCTGAATCTGGGAAGAACTCTGTCAGAGACCCTTACTCGTCATTCATTAATGTCGGAACTTGCATCGAATCTAACTGTGATGGTGATAGGCACTGGTCACGGTGCCTTTCCCAGGCATTGGTACATGAGCAGGGTTCGCGAGCAAATCTCAATTGCCCCCCAAGACTTGGAACAGGATATCGTCCTGACAGACGACCACGTTGTCTCTTTGGTATTTGCCTTGACAGCGAGGACACAGGGCAATGATCTGAGTACAAAAGCTATAGAACAATCGCTCGATCGAGGGGTCTTCCTAACATTCAATCCCGCTAGTGGCACCCTAGAAGAATCCGCCCTCCACAAAGCACTTCGACAGACTTTTGAAGACGTTCAGTTCCTACGTAGATTTGATGCTGCAACCGCTTACCCTGAGTGGGATTCGCTGATCCTGAAGGATATCCACGCAAGTTGGCCAGGACGCCCCCATCCATTCAGAGTTAATGGCTTTTACATAGCTTCTGCACTTGCTTACTATGATCGAGTCGAGAACGTCTTCAACGGACACCTGGCGCTTTGCCGAGTGCTACTTGGCGTCAGTGAAGAGTTGCAGCCGTATCGGCGTCAACCAGGGACTCCACTTGGTAAACCGGAAGAGCAGAAACTGCGTGCAGAGCACTTGTCAGTGGCACAGATGGCCTTCTTCATACAAAACAACATTTGGCCATTTGGAACACGGATTCCTGTGGAGGTATTTGGCAAGACTCGTGAAGAGCAAGTCAAGAAGATTGCTGACAACATGTGCTCCAAGCTAACCAAAGCTGGCATCGATGTCAGCCCACGCTCAGACACGTTGAAGAGCATTGCAGAGGAGTTTCTAGACAGGCACACAGTTTCTTTTGGAGAGGGAACCGAGCATCTCCAATCTGAGTAGCTCGCTTTATTGGAACCACGCCAGTTTACCGCTAGCTGCTACTTCGGAATCGTATGTATTGCCTGTATTGGGTCAGCAAAAACATAGCAACTTAGCAGTGGACGCTATGAATAACTGAGCGATGTTTATCTATTTTTGATTAACGTTTCTGACGAATTGTTAAATCTTCCTCTCTAATACCGGTAGGCTCACCGCTGCCTCTGCCCAGAGGTAGGCTTTTTAGCCAATTCGGCCGCTTCTTCAACGGTCAAATAGGCCATAATATCAAAAGCTGTAAAAAGGGCGCGTAGGCAAAGTTAAAAGGGCGGCTAGGTAAAGCTAGATTGAAGTAACACGGAAAGTGTGCTACATTCAACTTCAAGATTATGGCTAACTCTGTAATACTAGCGCCAACTATAGTTGAGCCCATTCGTCGTGCCTTTCCTGCTGAGAAAGCGAAGGCTTGGCACTATAAGATTCATCCCTACTATACCAAGCAGCCGTCAAACGTGGTGGGCGAATACATCCGCCATTTCTGCCCCGACGGTGGGCTGGTTGTTGATCCTTTTTGTGGCAGCGGTGTTACTGCCATTGAAGCATTAACTAACAGGCGGCGAACGATATGCCTTGACCTCGACCCACTGGCGGTTTTTATCACCAGAATGACTTGCCTAGCTCCTGTTGACGTCAATGCCTATTGGGAAGCCTATCGCCAAGTTGAGCAGGAAATGAAACCAATTGTCGAATTTGTACATAAGGCCTCAGCTAGGGAGCTAGATGAATATGAATTGAAGGAATGGTATCCCAAAGGTGTTAAGCTTCCCTCTAATGCCGATACAGGCTATGTGGAAGACCTCTTCGGCAGGGCACAGCTAATAACCTTGGCTCATCTCAGAGCAGCTATTACGAAGGTAAACAATCAGCAGGCAAGAGAGCTATTGCTATTTGCCTTCTCTGGCATTCTCGCGAGGGCAAGCATCACATATGGAATTGATCCGAGACATGCAGGTGGAGGGGACAGCGGTATCTTTCGAGTGTATCGCTACTGGATACCACCAAAGCCTGATTACCGTGACGTTTGGAATCTATTCTCCACTAGAGCTAAGCTAGTAGCAAATGCCAAAGAAAGAAGTAACACTCTCTTTGGAGACTTTGTACGTGTAGGCGAGGCTTTCAACGTTTATTGTGATTCCGCCGAAAACCTACTCAAATATGTGGACAAAGGCACAGTAGATTACATCTATACCGACCCGCCCTATGGCGCGCACATTGCTTATTTGGACTTGGGCACAATGTGGCATGCCTGGCTGGGATTTGAAGTCACTGATGTGATGCGAGCTAGGGAGGCAATTGAAGGTGGAGAGCAACAATTCGATGAAAAGCACTATCTAGACCTGCTCCAAAAAGCCTTTGAGCAGATGTTTTATGCCCTGAAGGATGAGGCATGGCTATCTCTCGTCTTTCATCATAAGGAAACCAATCTGTGGTATCAAATTCGGGACATGCTTCGCTATATTGGCTTCAACTATGTAAATACGGTAGCCCAGCCGTTGGCTAAACAGACATTCCACAAGATTAAGAGTCCATTGCGAGTTTTGGGGGAAAGCCTGATTGTTAACTTTCAGAGAACCGCTGCAAGGAAAATCTCCCAGCCTATGTCTCTACCAATGGCAAATATAATTAAGAATGTTGCTGAGAGGGTAATTTACCGTGATGGTGGAGCAACGACAGAGGAGATACTTAGAGAAGTGGTACCAGACCTTTTCGATAACGACCTCTTTTTTGATGCTGCCTCCAAGAATATAGGCGATATTTTGGCAATTCTTGAGAGCGACTTTGACCTTGATGATAATAACCTGTGGCAAATCAAGGCTGAGCGCCAGGTAGGCAACTTCATTCCACCCAGAGAGCGCATCAGATACTATGTAGTAGGCTATTTAAGGAAAGTAGGCAAGGCAAACTTTGACTCTATTTGGGTTACTATCACTCCTTTATTGACAAATGGGCACGAACCCACAAAGCAGGATATCAGCGATGTCCTAAATGAAGTAGCGATGTCCTATGATGGTATCAATTGGGAGCTAAAAGGCCCTGATTCGCTGGCAAGGCAAGCAGCTTTACCGCTAATATCAGAAAGGTGGGAAACATACCAAATCCCAGCCAGCACTGCTCATAACCAGCATATCTATCGCCTTGCCATACTGGGTCAGAAGGCTGGACTCGTGCCTTGTATCGGAAAGCAGGAGAGAAATGACCCCATGCTGGCAGCGCTTAAACCCTTAACCTACCTAAATGTAAAAGCTGAGCCAGTTCAGCAAAAGCGCATTGAGCAGATTGATATAATCTGGGCGAAAGCGGATGCCACCCCGGTATGGGCTTTCGAAGTAGAGGAACACACATCCATTCTGAGTGCCTTAGAGCGCTTTGCGGCTTTGCTATCAGTCATGCCCGAATTGGGCAAAAGTCGGCAATTGACTATCGTGGCTCCAAAAGCTAGACGCAGGAAGCTCCAACAAGAACTAACCAGCTCATCCTATATTGGTCATCCCCTCTTCTTGGAAAACAAGATTACCTACATGTTCTATGACGATTTAGAAGCTGCATTTTCCAGATATAGCCACCGAGCCAGCCTTCGCCCAGAAGAGTTTCACGCCCTATGCCACCCCCCACCGGTCGAAACAAAGTAAACGTATTTAAACCTCAGTAAACTTCAGCTTGCACTGAGAATCGCTCGAAATGCTTTTTGTTTCTTGTGCAGATTGTTTCTTTCCGCCGACTGGCCACAGCCCCAATGATTGCATCAGCAAAAAACCTTCTAAGAAACTCCTTTCGCGGCTGTTCGTCAAGCGCCGCAACAGAGTTCCCAAGCAATATCCCTGCTAGTTTCGCATCTTCATCTGAAATTGGTGCCGATTCCATCAAAGTAAAGAGAGCTTTATACTTGATCTCTTCTCTGCGCCTAAGTTCTTCCTCAGAAATCGTAGATATTCCAATCCACAATTCGACCAATGTCAAAGCACAATAAGAGGCAGTAATGTCACCTTGGATGAGGCGCTCAATAAGAGATTTAGCTCCAGGATCACCCCTGTGGTAGTCTACGAAAAGGGTGGTATCAAATAAATAATCAGCCATCCCCGCCCGATGTCTCGCTGAATATCGACTCTCCGAAAGCTAACCTTACATCTCGAACATAGTCACGGCCCTCAGGGAGATCAGGGCGGCTTCCAAAGGAACCTTTTACAATCTCAATTGCCTGCTCTCTAGTCAACTTAACAGGAGCCCCGAAAGGCTGGGCCAACATTTCCCTTACCGCAGGAACCTCCCAAATCTGAGATGCGTCAGTCACCTTTACGTTTGGCTTCAAATCCCTCACTCTCATATCTACGCTCCCTTAACCACTATTTCCAATCTGCAGGAAAATTATATCATTTATCACGTGATTAATTACACTGTGAGTCTCTCCCCTGTTCAGATCCTTGCGACTGTCGCTTAATTCCCCTTCAGACAAGGCATACGCCAGCCTTCCACAACCTCAACCACCTTACTCCTGCTCTTAAAGCCGCTCAGGATTTTGACCTGGCTCTGGGGAACGCCGAAATGCTTTGCCAATACCTTAATGACTGTCTGGTTGGCTCTGCCCTCTTCAAGTGGCTCTTTCACTTTGACTATGAAACTGTCCCCTTCCTGGTGATAGCGGGACGTTGCCGCTCCATAGCCTGGCGGTGCACAAAACGTCACCTAGCAGAGAGGCTCGGCCACCCCGCGTGCTTACCTCGAAGCGAGCTCGGGCAAGCAGGCGGTTAATAGGTGGACAGGGAAAGCAAATTCTGCTTCAGCAGGTGATAAACGCTGGAAACGATGTCCCTCAATCGTTGTGCCTGAGTGAGTAACTTTTTCCTCAGCTTGATATTCTCAGGAGTTACCTCAACCAGTTCATCATTATTTATAAAATCAATGGCTTGCTCCAGGCTCAACAGAGTAGGAGGAGTAAGCTTTATGGCAATATCGGACGTAGACGAACGTACATTGGTCTTCTTCTTTTCTTTGCATACGTTGATGGCTATGTCCTGTGGCCGCGAATTCAGCCCCACTATCATACCTTCATAGACTGGTGTAATGGGTTCAATGAAGATGAATTGGAAACCCTAAAGGTGTATGTGAATGCGTTGAAGTAGCTCGTGATTGAATACCAGACGGGAATTGTCAGTGCCAGCCTAGTCGCTTGAAGAGCAACAACCTGGGGGTAGACCTTGCACGAATCAAACCATTGAACGAGATTGTCTAGCGGCTGGGGCCTCACCAATACCACCTTCCTCTCCAATGTCGTAACTACATTCCGCACGGCCGGTCGTTAACGTGCTTATGGTGGATGATGCACAAGATGGCTTTTTGTTGACCGAGAATGCTAATAGCTGCGGACAGGGGCGTGAAAACTAC
>CAZJGF010000095.1:0-5783 GCA_964545665.1 uncultured Dehalococcoidales bacterium | reverse complement strand
CGTCAGATGGCAAATCAGCAACACTGTCAGTTACAATCTTCACCGCCATGACTTCTTGCCCCACCATTCGAAGCTGTATTTTATGCATTTGTTACTAAGGGGGCAATAGGACAAGAACTTACCCCTCCCATTGCGCACTGCGCTAATCTGTCAAATCTCGCTTCTTGACAGCACAGGCTGAAGGTTCAGAGCATGTTCTGGGCGACAATCTGCGCTAATGCTAAATCCTCAAGCGTGGTCACCTTTATGTTATTGTGAGCACCCATGTAAAGTCTCACCCTGTAGCCTAAACGCTCCACTGCTGTAGCATCATCGGTGACTTCAGTTCTAAGCTCTTGATAGGCCCTAGTTATTATGTCAGAGCGAAATATTTGTGGGGTTTGCGTTGCCCATAGCTCGTTTCGCTGAAGCGTCCTTACAACTACTCCAGTGTCGTCGGCAAGCTTAATGGTATCATTCACCGGCACCGCGGCTACAGCAGCGCCAGTCTCCATAGCCGCCTCTATACCCCGCTGGATCAACTCGCAAGTCAAAAAAGGGCGAGCTCCGTCATGCACCATAACCCATTCGCAGTCCTTTAGTCGCCGTATCCCTTCCTTCACCGAGTCCTGTCGCTGTGCACCGCCAAGACATACAGCAGCCTTAGACCAAGCTCTCTCTTCGGCCAACTTCTGCCCCAGCTTCAGATTAGCACTACTCAAGACGATGACTATTTGCTGAACCAAATCACATCCCTGGCAAGTATCTACCGACCAGGCCAATAGAGGTTTGCCCCTGAGGGACATAAAGATTTTGTCCACGTCGCCCATCCGCTCACTGCTACCAGCGGCAGCTATAATGGCGCCTAGTCTGAGATTGCTTCGCTGCGCTCGCAATGACATTTCGTTACCCTCACCTTAATCCTCTCCCATCAAGGGGGAGGAACTGTGTCCTCGCCTGCTAAGTCCTAGCCTCAGGGCTTCAGCCACAGAGCTAGCCTCAATTAGTTGAATAGCAGCATGGTCAACAGAAAGCTGTGATGGAGCTCTAGGCAGGAGACAAGATTTGAAACCTAATCTAATGGCTTCAGCAATTCGCCTCTCCACCTGCGGCACCACCCTGAGTTCTCCATTTAGGCCTAGCTCTCCCAAAACTACCAACCCTGGAAGCGGTTTGCTATCGTAAAAGCTGGAGGTAATGGCTGAGGCAATCCCCAAATCAACTGCAGGTTCACTGACCTTCAATCCACCAGTAACGTTGACTATTATATCCTGGTTGGAAAGCTTCAGCCTGGCGCGCTTAGTAAGCACAGCACTAATTAACAGCAGCCGATTAAAATCAATGCCATTAGCGATGCGCCTTGGCGGACCGAAGGCGGCGGGTGTGGTCAGGGCCTGAATTTCCACCAGCAAAGGGCGACTACCCTCAAGAGTCGGCACCACAATTGAGCCAATAGCGGCATCATTATGCTGTGATAAGAAAACTTGAGACGGATTTTCCACCTCGATCAGCCCCCCCTGACCCATCTCAAAGATGCCTACCTCGTTAGTCGAGCCAAAACGGTTTTTCACCCCTCGCAACACTCGATAGCTACCAAATGGTTCGCCTTCTAGATACAGCACTACATCAACGATGTGCTCCAATGCTCCAGGACCAGCAATCGAGCCATCTTTGGTTACATGCCCGGCGATAAATACAGGCACGTTATTTTGCTTCACCCAATGCATTAGCCGTTGTGTACATTCGCGTATTTGGGCCAGGTTACCTGGCATCCCCGATACGCCTTCCAGATACATGGTTTGAATGGAATCAACAACGACCAGACTCGGTGAGAGTTCCTGCAAATACTGCACGACTGCGGATACATTAGTTTCGGAAAGAATAAAAAGCCCTTTGCCACTCACGTTCAGTCGCTCAGCCCTAAGCTTGACCTGGTTAACCGACTCCTCTCCAGAAACATAGGCTACGGGTTTGTTGCTCTTGGCCACCATTGCTGAAACTTGAAGTAAAAGGGTGGATTTGCCTATCCCTGGTTCTCCGCCGATGAGCACTAACGAGCCGGGCACTAAACCACCACCAAGGACGCGGTCTAATTCCCCAAAACCCAGGTGAAGGCGAGGGAAAAAGCCTCCTTCTACTTGAGAAAGCTCTGTGGGTTTGTTTTCGGTAAAATAAAGGTGATCCCGAGGAGTAGCAGATAAGCTGACTGTAGTCTCCGCAAAGCTATTCCACGAGCCACAATCGGGACATCGCCCTAGCCATTTAGCGCTTTCCTTACCACATTGCTGACAAATGAAGACTTGCTTGACTTTGGCTTTATCCCAGCTATTAGGTTTCAAACCAGTAGTCTAAAATACTCAGTACTCAATAACGGCTAGCTTGTCACCAACCTTAACAGTTTGACCAACCGAGACTGCCACCTCTATGGTTGAGCCCTTTACTGGAGACAATATCGGATTTTCCATTTTCATGGCTTCTATAGTGCAAATTACTCCGCCTTCCTCAACAGTATTGCCCACAGTGACATTGACCTGCAATACTCTGCCGGGTAACGGCGCTTCAATTATCTCTTGTGCCATTTCTATAGAACCTCCTTGACCAGTGGTCGCATTACAATATTCTCCCCATCACAGTCCACCTCCACAGTATCTCCAGGTCGGAACTCAGCTCGCAGCAAAGCCTCGGAGAGCTGATCTTCAACCAAATTCTGGATGGCACGGCGCAGAGGGCGCGCCCCAAAAACAGGGTCATAGCCCTTACTGCCTAAGAAATCCTTAGCTGCATCAGTGACCTCCAGAGTGATATCCTTCTCCTTAAGCGATGCGGCAACCTGCTTAAGCATCAAGTCAACGATGCTGCGGATGTGCTCTTTAGTCAATGCGTGAAACACAACCGTAGCGTCGATACGATTGAGAAACTCGGGGCGGAAGGTTTTCTTCGTTTCCCCAAGCACCTTCTCTTTCATTTTTTCATATTCCATTTGTTGCTTTTCCGCACTGTCAATATGAGTAGCGAAACCAATGTTCATATCACGCCTGATAAGTTCAGCGCCAATGTTGCTGGTCATGACAATAATGCTATTGCGAAAGTCAACACGGCGTCCCTTGGCATCAGTTAGATGACCATCATCGAAAATCTGCAGTAACATATTGAATACGTCGTAATGCGCCTTCTCGATCTCATCTAGCAGAATACAGGAATAGGACTTTCTCCTTACCGCCTCAGTAAGCTGGCCACCTTCCTCATAGCCAACGTAGCCCGGTGGTGCTCCGACTAAACGAGCTACAGTGTGCCGCTCCATAAACTCCGACATATCGAGCCTGATCAATGCATCTTCACTGCCAAACATAAACTCTGCTAAGGCTCTCACTAGCTCCGTCTTACCCACTCCAGTAGGGCCTAAGAATATAAAGACGCCGATGGGACGTCGCGGGTCCTTCAAACCAGCACGGGCCCGCCGCACAGCTTTAGCCACGGTATTAATAGCCTCATCCTGACCAATGATTCGGCGGTGCAACGCCTCTTCCATCTGAATCAGGCGACTGGTCTCATCAGTAGTCAATCTCACCACTGGTATTCCTGTCCACATGGCAGCTACTTCAGCAATATCATCCTCCGTAACCGTGGGTTTGCCTTCCTCCTGCTTCACCTGCCACTCCTTCTCCATCACCCCAACTTTCTCCACTAGCTGAAGCTCCCGCTCACGCAACTCACTGGAGTATTCATACTGCTGAGATGCAATAGCTGTCTCCTTCTCCTTACGCACACTCTCTAAAGCTCGTCTTGCTTCAGCCAAGCCAATAGGTGCGCTGCCCCGCCTTATGCGCACTCGTGAACTTGCTTCATCTACCAAATCAATAGCTTTGTCAGGCAAGAAACGGTCAGGTATATATCTGGCCGCCAAAGAAGCTGCTGTCTGCAACGCTTCATCGCTTATGACCAAGCGGTGAAATTCTTCATATCTCTGCTTGATACCACGCAAGATATCCAAGGTTTCTTCCACACTAGGCTCAGCCACCAAGACAGTCTGAAATCTACGTTCCAAAGCAGGATCTTTCTCCACATATTTACGGTAATCGTTTAAGGTAGTGGCACCGATACACTGTAGCTCACCGCGTGAAAGTGAGGGCTTCAACATATTGGCAGCATCAACAGCACCTTCAGCTGCCCCAGCGCCTACGATAGTCTGCATCTCATCTATAAATAGGATGCAATTCCCGGCGGCTTTTTCCTCTTCAATCACCCTTTTCAGCCTCTCTTCAAATTCACCCCGATACTTTGTTCCTGCCACCAAGGCACCTATATCCAGGGCAACTACCCTCTTCCCTTGCAATACCTCAGGGGTCTCTCCGGCTGCTATCCGCTGAGCTAACCCTTCAACAATAGCTGTTTTGCCAACACCTGGCTCACCTATAAGCGCTGGATTATTCTTAGTGCGACGGCTTAGTATCTGAATTACTCTCTCAATTTCCTTCATGCGCCCAATAATAGGGTCAAGCTTGTCCGCCCGGGCTAAGGCAGTTAGATCTGTTCCTAGCTGGTCCAAGGTCGGTGTGCGGGTAGAACTGCGAGCAGTGCGCGCGTGCATTGCCTCGTGTCTCATAACTCGACTAACTTCGTCCCGTGCCCGCTCCAAGGTAATACCGAAACTCTCTAACACGCTGCAAGCTACTCCCTCTTTTCCACTTAGTAATCCAAGCAGCAGATGTTCACTACCTATATAGCTGGAATTGAGACGACGCGCTTCATCCACAGCAAGTTCAATAGATTTTTTGGCCCCAGGTGCTAGGTTAATATCACCAATAGTCTGCCTCCCACCCTTCCCAACCACAAACTCTACCGCCGCTTGTACCTTGTTTAGCGGAACTCCCAGATTAACTAGAACCTTGGCTGCTACCCCTGATTCATCAGCCACTATACCCAGCAATATGTGCTCAGTGTCAATATGGCCATGACCTAGACGCTTAGCCTCCTCTTGAGCTCGAGTTAATATCCTGCGCGCCCCTTCAGAGAATCTTTCGAATCCAGCACTCATACTCATTTCTCCAAGTCAACCGCCTGCTCCTCAACTGTGAGCCAATTATAGATTATGCCACTCCCTACAGTCAAACAGCCTGGGTGCGGTAGGCCATCCCCCACCCAAAAAGTGTTACCCCTTGACACGGGGGTTAAGACTCCTCTTAAATTACGTAAGCGGGATGATGGGCCTTCGGTCAGGGGAAGAGAAAGAAGAAAAACCAAAGCTACTGGATGATTCCACAACATCCAAAGCCAAGAAGGAAATTTCCCACATCAGCAGAACGCTAGGTTTTGCGGCAACCCTCAGAACTTGGAGTAACCATCAATGAGAATTTCACGAATGATTGTATGTAGTCAGTGAATCCTAATTGCCTATACACGACTAAATCAACATTTCATCTTGTATATTCTTTCATGCTGACAAAGGGTTAGAGAAAGGGCTAAGATGTCAATACCCTGCACTATCTGAAAACGCATTTTCACCTCCCGGGTGAATGTGTGTAACAAGTCCTTATTACCTTCAAGTGTAGCATTCTTCAGATAGAATTTGTATTACACACTATTTGTGCACTTCACGGATTCAGGATTTTCTTAACCACACGCCCCCCCACCATCACTAGGTGCTACCGGTACCTCTTCGCCGGCACCGGTTTCGAACGGGTAATCCAGGCTCGTGTCCGGATTGAACCCACCGGGGGCAACATCCGTGTCCTTCGTCCAAGAAGTCATGCCCCAATGCAGGTTGACTGCGTTGTAGCCAAGCACGTTTAAGATAGCCGTGGCCT
>CAZJGF010000094.1:0-5864 GCA_964545665.1 uncultured Dehalococcoidales bacterium | reverse complement strand
CCCGTCTGGTTAAAATGGATGAAGTCAAGAAAGTAGAGAAGCTTTGAAAGTTTGCCAAGGTTTACCCGCTTCGTATTACTAGCAAAAAAAAGTACAGCGTTCAGCAATTTCCTTCTGTAGATATTCATCCTCATTTCCTACAACCGCAATGTTATACCATCAACTGTCAAGAGGGAAGAGCAAGATTGTACTAGTACGTCATTATCTACCGGAAAGTTTCTCTGCCCCGTCCCCTCTCAACGAGTATTTCGCAACAAGCTGAAGAAATTGCTCCCTCCACATCCCGGTGGTAGAATTTCCACATGGCAAAGGATTCCAGGACTATCACTGTTAATCGCAAAGCTTACCATGATTATCATATTCAGGAAACCATTCAAGCTGGCATTGCGCTCAAGGGTTCTGAGATTAAGTCCATCAGGGAAGGAAGAGTAAACCTGGGTGATGCCTATGCCAGGCCAGAAAACGGTGAGCTCTGGCTGCTCAACAGTCATATTGCCTCCTATGACGCTGCCAGCTACAATACCCATGAGCCGCTAAGACCCCGCAAGCTTCTGCTCCATAGAAAAGAAATCAATACTCTCACTGGCAAGGTTGTGCAGCGAGGCTTGACCTTAGTGCCACTGAAGTTATACATTAAGCATGGAATAGCAAAGCTAGAGTTGGGGGTAGGCAAAGGGAAGAGAGTTTACGATAAACGTGAGGCTATTGCCCGCCGGGACACAGAAAGAGAAATCGACCGAGCGCTTAAGCTTAGAAGGAGGTGAAATTTGATCTGGCATATTCTGACAATCGTTTTCGGTGCCCTAGCAGCTATCTCCGCAATTTGCCCAGCACAATGTAGCGATGTCGTCCTGGGAGTCTTGGTAGTTATTTTTGGTTTCCTGGCTCTCAGGAGATTCCGACAAACCTCTGGATATTGAGTGTAAGGAAGGGGGGTGATAGAGAAGACAAGGTTAGCATTCTGGGGGCGCGTGGCTTCGACAGGGGAGGGCCTACAGAATTGCAAGCTGAGGTGCCACTTACCTCATAAAACAGGTGGCAAAAAACAACTGCCAACGAAGCAGTACCAATTGCAGCCTAACTAAAGGCGGCACATCCAACCCGACCTCTCCTCGATGGGTCGGGATTGGGTGACGCAAAGTCGAGGTGCTCCAGTCCTGATGCCGATAGGGATTGGCCAAGAAAAATTGGCTGGTCTGGCTGGATTCGGTCAGCAGATGAAGGCTGGACGAGATAAAAGGAGCTGACTAAGCTTGTAGATATTCTGGCAACCTTTTTCTGGACGGGGAGTTCAACTCTCCCCCGCCTCCACCAATGACAATAATTAGAGACGCTATCCTTTTACCGCTAGCGTTTTTTTCATTTAGAGATTATACAAATTGGACGAACCCCTGATCTCTCCGTCCAAATGTATACCTTCTTGTTCGCACCCTGTAAAACGTTTGTTAAAAAAGTGAACACACCCCACCAAAGGGGACGATACCTAGAACCACCCGACATTCTGGGAAAAACTGGTCGGGGAGGGTCTTTTCAATTACGTTCCAGTGGCTTCCTAAGAGTTAGATACGTTTCTTTAAGATTGGCATTAATTCGATGTGAAACCACACCAAACATTCGTACAGTGGAAACTTGACTTCCGCCATTAGTAATATAATATTTGGTCGCTAGTTCGAATCCAACTCCCGCTACCAATTTTTCAATTGTCCTGACAGTCTGATTGTGTTTTACAATACGAACACTATATTTCACTTAGAGTAGGGATATGATATATCCAACGTTTTATTCTCCTTATGGGTACATCAAGCTATAGTAATCAGATTGAGTGATATAGAAAAAAGGGCTCCTGAGTTCTGGGATTTTTGGCAGGCAATAAGGAGAATTACTTTTTCTATAGTTATATTATCCAACTTTGTTTTTATTACTATTGGAGCAGTCTTATTATTACACTCTCACCATTTGCCAGATTTAAGTCGCGCTATTGCCATAGCTAGAAAACCGGCGCCCAAACCAATGAAAAGACCCTGCACAAGGTACCCTAGTGCCCAACCAATCCCCATACCAATGAACAAACCTGCTGGGATAAACAGTCCAGTGATTGCCCATCGCCTCTTGGACTCCTCAGTCTCGTTGCTCAACTCTCTTACCTCCTTCTAATCGGGATTTCCCATTTCAATTCGAAATGAGGCATCCTGGCCCTCATCGCTCTTATCAGTAATAGTATATCCATGATACCTGGTCGTCAATCCACCTGTCGGAGCCCTGTGGTAGCCCTCGACAGGCGAGCCATGTACTGCAACCACCAAGAATCCTTGTATATCAGCACTGGTGGAGCTCCCTATCCGAAAGGAGGCGATAGTTCCCCCATCTTCTTCACCTAACTGCCTGCTTACCCTCAGGTGTGCTTAGCCGGGTGACAGGCATAACTTCGTAGAACTGTATCATTGGCAGAATCTATCTGAATACCAGCCCTAAGGCCCTTCGTTGGCGTAGAATGTGGAGAATTGATTTCGGTGTGATGTAGTTGGGGCCTCCCCCACCTCCACCAAGTAGTAGTAACAACGCTAGCATTTTATGGTTAGCGTTTTTTCTTGGAAAATCCTTTGGGGCTCGTAGAGACCGGTTGCTTACCCCTCTCCCTGTCCATCTGGGAGGGGTTACTTTCTCCGTCTAGAAATTGCTATTACGATTATACCTATTATCAGAACTGCTATGGCCGGTGCAGGGCTTTCGCTAGTCTCACCCGATAAAAACATCCATATCGCTACAGCAATACAGATGATGCCTACAATTAGTCTGGCTTTCGCCATTCTTTCTCCTCAATCATAACCGCATCAAGAAAACTACTACTCCAGCTACCCAAAGAACACCGCCCGCGGTGATAGATGCAACCCTTAGTTTTTTCTCCTTTTCACTTAACTCAGACCATGGTTTTTGTTTCGCCCCAATAGCAATTCCAATACCTGTACCAGCACCTACACCGGCAATAAATCCCAGTAACATGCCTATGGAAAAACCAGCATCATCCATCACATAAGAGAATCTACCGCTTTCTCATCTCCCATGATTCCAATTTTCTCTGCTGCACTTCGCCTAACGCTGCTATCCCTGTTCTTAAGCTGGTTAATTAGCTCAGGCGGTGCTTTTTGCCTGGCAGGTGTGCTTGTTGCTCAGGAGGCCCTTGTGGCCCAGGGGGTGCCTTGATTTTCTTTCCTTTTTTCTGCCATTCCTTATCTCCGGCTATCAGTTGTTCATCTATTCTATACACGTTGTATCATATGAAGTATGCTCGATTCTTAAAAAGTCACTTAGTGAGTTGTTGTGCAACGGCTCAAATGACCTCAGCGAGCTTCGAGCCATCCAGCGGTACCAGCATACTCTTAAACATCTTGGCGCCACCGATTGTGATTTGACTAAACCTTGTCCGCCGATGAAGTTGTCATGAACACTCTCGTTTACGCTGACTATCTTACCATAATTCTGGCATCTACCACCCAGTAGCCTTCACCTTGCGGCATCACTTTGACCGGGTTCAGGTCCAGCTCAGTAATCTCCGATACGTCCTCAACCAATGCCGAGACTCTGAGCAACAGATCCTCCAAGGCTTGCGTGTCACTGGGTGGCGAACCTCTGTACCCCTCAAACAGCTTCGCCATCTTGATGGAACCGATCATCTCTCTGGCATCCAGGTCGGTGAGCGGGTGCAATCGCATGGCTACATCTTTGATCAGTTCAGCATACGTTCCGCCGAGTCCGAACATTATGAGCGGCCCAAAGGATGGGTCCTGTGTCACACCTGCGATTGTTTCAATACCTTCCCTCACCATCCGCTGCACAGTAACCCCATCCATCTCATGCTCTCGTACGACTTTGTTTAGACGGGTCTTTATGTCATTGAAGGCCTGCTCTACGTCGGGTTCTGAATTGAGATCAAGTACAACCCCACCAACATCAGTCTTGTGGACTATGGTAGAAGAGGCAAGCTTGACGGCAACGGGGAAGCCTATCCTCGAGGCTGAAGCCGCTGCCTCAGCCGGTGTCTTGGCTACCAGTGTTTCAACAAATTGTATGCCGTAACATTTGAGCAGTTCAGCTATCTCTTCCACCGAGAGCCACAGTGGTCTCTGGGTGCTGCCTATCATTGCCGCCCGAACTATCTTCAGTGCCTTTTCCCGCTTTATGCCTTGAATTCTGGGGATGACGCCTTTCGGTTTCCCCCGCAACTCCGCATACTCGGCGGCCTTGGCCAGAGCTGAGACAGCTTCCTCTGGAAAGGGATAGCATGGCACAAACTTGCCAGCGGAGCCCAGTTTCGCTTCATAGCCTCTGCGGCCCAGGAAACAGGCCATTAGAGGCTTCTTGTGTCTCCAGAAAATGGCAGCTACACGCCGTATAGCATTCTCCATGGCTGCCGTATCAGAGACCACCGGCGGTATGAATATGGCGAGGGCGGCATCATTATCCTTATCGGTGGCAAGTACCTTCAACATGGCCTGAAACTCCTCGGTAGTTGCCCCGGCCGTCATATCAAGGGGATTACTAAGCCTGATATCCCGTTTGGTGACGGGTTTCAGCCTGTCCAGAGTCTCAGGGGAAAGCTCTGGTATCAGTAGCCCATTGCGCGTCGCAGCATCAGCGGCTATTATGCCAGGACCGCCTCCATTAGTTACTATAACCAGCCTTCTACCTCTGGGTAGTGGCTGGGTGGAGAGCAAAGTGGCCACGTCAAAAAGCTCCTCCATGGCGTTCACCCTGATTATGCCAGCATGGCGAAAGAGTACGTCCGAAACCACATCTGAAGTTGCCAAAGCCCCGGTGTGTGATAAGGCAGCGCGTGAGCCAGCCGGGGTGTTGCCGCTCTTGACAGCCACTATCGGCTTCTTGGCCGATACTCTCCTGGCAATACGGCCAAACTTACGCGGATTCCCGAAGGACTCCAGATATAGCAAAATAACCTTGGTCGCCGCATCCTGCTCCCAGTACTGCAACAGATCGTTAGACGAGACATCGGCACGATTGCCTGCGCTTACGAAGGTGGAAATACCCATGTTAAGATTATTGGCATATTCAAGAATGGTTAACCCCATTGCCCCGCTCTGCGAGAGAAACGCAACGTTACCTACCGGAGGGTATACAGGTGAGAAAGTAGCGTTAAGTGCTATCGAGGGATTAGTGTTAATGACCCCCATGCAGTTTGGCCCTACCAGCCGCATACCGTAGCCAAAGGTAATATCCCTTAACTCTTTCTCCCGGGCCGCACCTTCCGGCCCTCTCTCCTTAAAACCGTCTGAGATGACAATTATGGCATGAACTCCTTTGCGCCCACACTCATCGGCTACCCTGGCCACTACGGGAGCAGGCACGACGATAATTGCCAGATCAACATTGCCAGGAACGTCAAGTATCGAAGGATAAGCCTTCACCGACATCACAGAGTCTGCGTTGGGGTTCACGGGGTAGACTGTCCCGGAAAAGCCGCTCTGCAGTACACATTGAAGAAGCAGCTGTCCGATTGCGCCCCGATGCCTGGAAGCCCCTACTATGGCGACCGAACGCGGCGATAAGATAGGTCTGAGCGAGGCTACAGTCGAACTACGCTCTCTTACCTCTTCCTTCATCGTCACTTTTCTCGTCCGGCCGATCGGAAAGGTAACATGATATACACCCGCATCAATTTCACTGGTAATATGAAAGCCGTAGTCTCTAAAAACATTCATCATATGCTCATTTCCGGCCAGCACATCGGCTTCGAAAACAGCAATATTGTTGTCACGGGCTACGTTAGCCAGAGATTCCATGAGCTTGGTGCCGAGGCCCTTACCCTGGTAAACGTCCTCAATGGCGAAGGCCACTTCTGCAGACTGCTT
>CAZJGF010000093.1:4734-6079 GCA_964545665.1 uncultured Dehalococcoidales bacterium | reverse complement strand
TCAATCTCCTGCCCTGCCCTGGCTATCTCGTGCTTGATTTGTCGCTGTTCAACCAGCTTAAGCCATTCCCGATAGATAGAGGAGTCATAAGGTACACCGGGCTCAAGCACTTGATTTACTTCATACCTCTGCAGCACCTCCACCAGGCCAGTGATATGGTCGGCTTGAGGCTGGGTGGAAACCATCAGGTCTATCGTTCTATCCCAGAAGGAAAGCTTCTTGCTCAGTTCCAGATTTGCTTTCTGCGGGTCGGGACCGCCATCAATGAGTATGTCCTGGCGAGCCGGCGTTTGGATAAGAATGGCATCTCCTTGCCCAATATCAAGGAAGCTTACATGGAGCTTATCATCGGGCATGGTGAGGACCACCGACCAGACCAGGATGGCAACTATCAACAGAGGAGGGATGAGCCACTTCCCGGGCAAGCGGGATGGGGTCATTGCCTTCATTCCCGAAGCTAACCTGGAGAAGTAGCCAGCCAGTTGTCTTCTACGGCTAACGAACGCCATAGTCACTGCCAGCACGATGTAATAGACCCAAACCTGCCGTGGAGAAACAGCCAATTCTAATGAGGTACATGGCAAAGCGTCGAAACCCTCAACAACCAGAAGTAAGTAGCTAAGGAAAAGCCAGGCTATCCAGCCCAGGATCTGTGCCAGCAGAGGGATGAGAAGTCCGACGAAGGCAACCAGCGCAGCGGTGACAATGATAGCAGGCAGCGCCGGCAGCGAGAAAAAAGTTGCCGGCAAAGCAACCAGGGAGACAATATCGAAGTTGTAGGCTATGAGTGGCAATACTGCTATAACGGCAGCCAGAGTTATGGCGAAGGCATCGGTCACCATAATGCCAGTGGCTATCAACGCCCCTCTGTCGCCAAACAAAGCGGTAACACCCTTCCTTCCCCATGTCTGGAAGTAAGGATAAAGAAAAATAAGCCCGGCCATAGCCAGGAAGCTGAGCTGGAAGGAGACTCTCCACAAAATCTGAGGCTGGATTCCTACCATCACCGCAGCAGCAAAGGCCAGGGCAGTGATAGCACTTCGCTGTCTGCCCAGAAATTCAGCCATCAAGAACAAGCTGCCCATAATCGCTCCACGAATTACCGGCGGACGCATCCCGGTCAGCAAGACATAAAGCCAGATGGCCAGGAGGGCCAGCCAGATATATATGGAGTGCCGTCGGCCAAAAGCCAGAATGGCAAGACTGAGCACCATCCCAATGATGATGCTGATGTGCAGACCAGAGATAGCTAGCAAGTGTGCCGTTCCTGTCCGGGAAAAAGCTTGATTGAGAGCGTAAGGTATATTGCCCCTTATGCCCAGCAAGATGCCTTGAGCCAGCGAAC
>CAZJGF010000093.1:0-4634 GCA_964545665.1 uncultured Dehalococcoidales bacterium | reverse complement strand
TTTCTTTCTTTGTGCCATCTATGTTTATTTCCTGAGCGGCGAGTTCTAGCTGGCAAAATGTGCTTCTTCTGTCTGGCTCCTCCGCCACCATGCCTTGTATCTCTACCACTCCCTCATCGTTGTAGAAACAAAGGGAATGCTCATCTATCTTGGGCAGGCTCGATGGGAAGTGTACAGCGCCCCCGAGAAGGGCCACGAGGCACAGCCCGGCGACTATTAACTTTCCTCTACTATTAGGCAAGAGGGGAATAAATAGCAGCGGCAGGAGTCCCAGCGGGAGAGCAACCAGCGGCAGGGCGACTTTGGAGCCTAAGAATATCCCAGCCACCCAGGCACAGCTAATATAGAGAAGCCACATGAACTAGCCCCTAATCCGACGTGGGTTATGCAGTGAGCTAGTTTACCAGTTTGTGTCGCATTGAGGGTAGCTATAGGGAGCACAGTTATTTGTGGTAAGATACAACCATAGTGGAAATTGGACAAGTGCTACAGTCAATAGAAATCATGACACCTGTAGGTCCTTGGCATCTCACCCAACCTCAGGCCAATGGCTGGCCCCCGAATATAGTTTGGAATGCTAGTCGCTATCCAGAAGGGAGGATAACATGCCAGTAGATTGGAGAGATTATATTGTAAGCACACCTGACGTGCTTCGAGGTAAACCGCGGATTAAAGGGACTAGAATCCCAGTTAGCCTCATCCTTGGATATTTGGCCGCGGGTAATACCACTGAGGAAATTATAGGGGAATTTCCAGACCTTGCAAAGGAACATGTTGCTGCTTGTTTGGATTATGCCCGTGAGTTATCGGAATTTGAAGTGGCAGCCACATGAGTTTGAGATTCTTTACAGACCACTGCATCTCCAATTTCATAATCCACAGCTCATAGCAATGCTGAAAAATTACTTATCAGCCTACCCTGACATGAATCATTATGAAGGGAAGTTACTTTTGGCAGAGGTTCACAGAATCAGAGTTCGAGAGTAACTGAACTAGCAACGGGCTTAACAGCAATTTGCTGCCTCGCTGACACTCACACATAATCTCGACTCGTCGAGACTTCAGCAACCTGCAAGCCGTTAATCGTCGTCAGACCAGCATGGACTTTTCCCCATCGGGGAAGCTCCTCCATGCGAAGCATCTGGTGGCGAAGTAGTTAAACGACATAAATGAAGGAGACAATCCTGATTCAGCCAGTGCTATAATTACGATTAATTGGCGAACTGTAACTTCACCTGACGAGCAGTTCAGATAGACTCATTTGATTTTGGACAAGGAGGTACTGAGTAATGGTAAAGCTGTTAGTTATCTATCATTCCCAGACTGGGAATACCGAAGCAATGGCAAAGGCAGTCAACGAAGGAGCACTTTCTGCTGGGGCTACTGTAACTTTGAAAAAAGCAGCGGAGACAACGAGTGATGATTTACTCGCCTGTGACGTTGTGGTTTTTGGCTCACCTGTCTACTTCGGCTATATGGCAGGAGCACTCAAGGATTTCTTTGACCGCGTCTTTTACACTGTGCGAGGCAAGATAGATGACAAGCCTTATGCTGCATTTAGCAGTGGCAGTGCCGGAGGGAAGCAAGCCCTAGACAACATTGACAGAGTCTGCAATAGTTTCAAGTTGAAGAAAGCGTTCGAGGGCCTGGTTGCAGCAGGCAAGCCATCATCTGAAGTGCTAGAAGAATGTAAAGAACTGGGGAAGAAATTAGCGCAGTTTTAGCCCAGCCAGCAGATTTGGAGAGAGCAGTAGAAACTGAGAGCGAAAACAAAATAATTGAGGAGCAGTAAGATGAAGGTTTTAGGAATTGCTTGTAGCCCCCGAAGAGCGGGTAACACCGAGATTTTGGTGAACGAGGCACTAGCCAGTGCCAAAGATCTCGGAGCTGAGGTCGAATTGGTGACCATCGGTGGCAGGAATATTGCTCCATGTGATGGTTGTGAATCCTGCATAATGACTGGGAAGTGTAGGATCGAGGACGATATGCAGGGAATTTACTCCAAGCTTTTGGAAGCCGACGGGATTATCTTCGGTACGCCAGTCTACTTCTGGAGCGTAACTGCTCAGGCGAAGGCGCTCATTGATCGAACCTACGTACTCAGGGAAGGGCGGAGGTTAAGAAACAAGATTGTCGGTGTGGTAGTTGTTGCCCGCCGAACGGGAGCTAGCCATGCCTTTAGCGTCTTCCATAACTTTTCTACTATCCATCGGATGATCTCAGCAGGAGGAGCTATAGCTTATGCAAGCGAGGAAGAGATTGGGCCATGGGATCGAGGAGGAGGAGCCATAGCTTATGCAGGTGAAAAGGGGACAGTTAGAGAAGATAAGCTAGGGATGGCAGAAGCTAAGGCACTTGGGAGAACCGTAGTTAAAACCATACAGAAGTATAAGGAAGGTGGGCTTATTTGACTTCGATAGGCTTCTGTACCTTTCTCAAAGGAAAAGCCGCAGAGCAAAGCGAGCACTGATAGCCCAGCTATTCTTTATTTAGCTCAGCCAGCAGATTTGGAGAGGCTTTCCAGCCAGTATGAAGGAGCTAAAAACGAAAAACCAAAAACAAGAGCTTTCAATCTGACATGGCTGTATAGTGAGCTAGTTTAGCAGTTTGTGTCGCATTGAGGATAGCTATAGTCAGCTTGGCTGTTCATGGTAGAATATGATTACACTGGACTGTACGATTGCTCAATGAGCAATAGTCGTATAATATAAGCAAGCCCACGGGTACAACCAGGATTTAGAAAGGAGACATGAAAAATGAAAAGGTTAATTGTGGCTGTATTGGTAGCAGTGCTAGTTATTGCACTGGTGCCGCTAGTTGCTGTTGCCAAGCCCGATAAAGACAAGCCTTTGCCAGCAGCCAATGTTGAGCTGGTGAAGAAAGTTAGTCTTCATGGCCACGGGCACGGTCATGGCGGAGGTAAGCCAAGCAAGTATGCAGCAACTGGCGTTCTGGGGGAAGAGTGCACGGGAGAGAAGTACGCTATTATAGTCGGTATTTCCGACTACCCCGGGACAGGGAATGACCTCAATTACTCGGATGATGACGCTGATGACATGTATGCGGCTCTCACTGGCTATGGTTACACTGCGGGTAACATTCACCTGCTCAAGGACCTGGATGCTAGCTTCGGCAACATCCAGGGCGCCATCAGCGATATAAAGGGCAAAGAGGGAGAAGGTGATGAGGTTGTCTTTTTCTTCAGCGGCCATGGCGCTAGAGGTCTGGCAATGGATGATGACAAGGAAAAGATTGATGAGGCGATTGTCAGCCACGATGGCAGCGAATCTGGAGAATTAGCCTACATCTGGGATGGTCAGCTCAGAGACTGGTTCGCTGGCTTCGACACTTCGAGAATCATCTTTGTATTTGACACCTGCCTTGCTGGCGGTATGACCGACGTAAAGGGTGCCGGGAGAGTCATCAATATGGCGACCACCGAGAGCGGAACTGCCTACGAGGATGACCAGTGGGGGAACGGCCAGTTCAGCTACTACTTTGTTGACGAAGGGATGCGGCAAGGCCTGGCAGATAAATATGACCATGACAACGATGCAAATACACAGGATGTTACCGTCGAAGAGGCCTTTGACTATGCCAAGGCTAACTGTAAAGGGCAGAAGCCGACAATAAGCGATTCTTTCGATAACGATTTGCTTCTCTAGTTGAATAGGATCTGTGTATGAGCCGAGATAGGCGTTAGGACAAAGCACAGCCAGGGGATTTGGAGAGGTAACGGCCGGTGTCAGTTGTGCTGGTGTTGTTGAGCTACCTGCTTGGGTCTATCCCGTCTGCCTACATTGCCGGCCGAGCATCCAAGGGGATAGACATCAGGAATTCTGGCGATGGCAACGTTGGGGCAGCCAATGCTTACCGGGAAATAGGGCCTGCCACCGGTGTGGCTGTTCTCATAGCAGATGCATCCAAGGGAGCATTGGCGGTCATGGTTGCGCAAGCCTTTGCCTCGCAACTTGTGGTGCTTCTAGCTGGTTTCGCTGTAGTAGCTGGTCACAACTGGCCTGTCTATATTGGTTTCCGGGGCGGCAGAGGCCAGGCAACAACAATAGGCGTCCTGTGCGTCTTGTTGCCGCAGGCGATGCTTATCCTGCTGGCGGTGTGTGCCGTGCCCTTCCTAATCACCCGCAATACAAAGCTGGCTGGCGCCATCCTGTTTGCGCCACTGTGGCTTGTAGCTCTACTGACAGGAGCATCGGGCGTTCTGGTTGGTTACAGTGTTGGACTGCCCTGTCTGGTAGGCTTGACGAGTTTGCTGACTACCAGGCATTTGCCGGATGAGGCCAAGCGAAAAGCCGGCTATATGCGCTGAGACACGAGGGGTGATATTGAGAGAAGGGCGGGGCTGACAAGGGTTGACCCGGATAAGCGAGAAACGGCTTCAGTCAGGTCCGGCTCGAAACTTGGAAAGGATAGACATTGCTTAGGCCTGACATCCTATTGTCCCTTGTAACGCTTCCAGTCGTAGTAATCTGCGACTGGAAATATGACAATTAGACATAAGATTGCCTCAGAATAGCTACCTTCGTCCTGTCTTTGACTTCTGGTTGCTTGGGTGTATAATCGAGTTAGGAGGTTGCGGGTGTGAAGAAGATAGTCGGCTTGTCCACTCTCAGGGC
>CAZJGF010000092.1:0-6089 GCA_964545665.1 uncultured Dehalococcoidales bacterium | reverse complement strand
TGGGCAAGTGCACAACCGCCTCTACATAAGGATATGGTAAGGTAGTCTTATCAGGCTCAAGCCTAATCACTTCGTGGTCAACAATCTCTTCTGCAGATACTATTACCTTCTTGGCTGCTTTGGCTTTCCAAACATCCTCAAATCTGCCACCCCAGATCTGAACGTTGCCATAGATATCTGCTCGTTGAGCATGGACCAATGCCACATCTGGCTCGATAGCCTTGACCGCCACTATATCTTCCCCAGTAAACGGGTCTTTTGTAACCTTGTAATTTCCCTGCTGAATGCCTATGTTAAGCAGGTCGCTACCGAATATCCCCCTAACTGGGATGAAAGGTATACCCATAGCGGCAGCACGTAAGCCATTGATTACAGCGCCACAGGTGTCCTCAATTATTTCTATCTTACCGGCCTCGGCTGCCTTTCTAAAATTCAGGGCAAATCCAAACAACTCGAAACCGAGCATGGCAAACCTGACGCTATTGGCTACGCCCGCCCCGATGAGAAGGTCAAAGCCTATGGCTGGCTCTCGGTCTACAAGTTTGAGGTTCTTTTTGCCCTGCCTGATGATTTCTCTGATGAGCTCCATGGGGACTCTATGAAAGGAGACCCCGCCTGCAGTTAATAAATCGCCATCTTTAACAAGCCCAATTGCTTCCTCTTTGGATATCAACTTTTCCTTCAAGTGCTATGTCCCCTTTCAATACGCTCATACCCAGGTTGAATAGTAGGAAAGATGTTATTATTTGAGCGATTTTACAAACGAGGATAAGAAATGGCAAATTTGGGAGTTCTTTTGCCGGAGGTTACCGAGGGATGAGAAGACTTATCCAGGGGCTAAGCGAGCTTGGGTTGGAGCTTAGCTCTACACAAACAAAGCAGTTTGAGCTCTACTATCAGGAGCTACTGGAGTGGAATACAAGAATCAATCTCACCTCGATAACAGACTATGAGGAGGTTCAGATAAAGCATTTCTTTGATTCTATAACTGTGACCTTGGCTCTGGCTAAACAGGAGATGGACAAGCCAGACCTGAGTATCATCGACATAGGCACGGGTGCCGGTTTTCCTGGTCTGCCACTCAAAATTCTTCTCGACCAATCGAGATTAGTACTCCTTGATTCCATCGCTAAGAAGGCGGCATTCCTTCGCCACATCTCGCAGAAACTCAAGTTAACTAACGTGGAGGTAGTGACTGGCAGAGCTGAGGAGATAGCGCGTTTGCCGTCATATCGCCAGCAATTCGATCTGGTTGTTTCTCGCGCTGTAGCCTCATTGTCTACAGTAGTGGAACTAGCCCTGCCCTTTTGCCAGATTGGCGGAAAGTTCGTAGCCCAAAAGAAAGGTGAAATCAGCCGAGAAATAGATAGGGCGGGTAAGGCGATCAATGTCTTAGGGGGCAAGTTAAACCAAGTGAGGAGCATCGAGTTTGAAGAACTCAGCGATGAGCGCTGTTTAGTAATTATTGATAAAATATGTCCTACGCCTGAGGAATATCCGCGCCGGCCTGGCATGCCAAAGCGGCGTCCGATTTAGCAGAAGTGTGTGGCGTGGAGCCTGTCTTCGGAGGAATTCGAGCTTCCTTAGGTAAGAAGTGCAAGTGACACAACAGAAAGGAGGTCTGTGCACTGTGGAGATTAAGAAGGTGGGTGTCGTTGGTTGTGGATTCATGGGTTCTGGTATTGTTCAAGTTTGTGCCCAATCGGGCTACCAGGTGGTGGTCTCGGAAGCGAATGACGAACTGCTGAATAAAGGAATAGGATCAGTTGATTACTATCTGACTAGAGATGTGGAAAAGGGTAGGTTATCCCAGCAGGATAAGGACTCTGCACTTGGCCGCATCAGAGGCACTACAAATATCAAGGACTTCAATGACTGTGACTTAGCAATAGAAGCTGTTCCTGAGGATATGGATTTAAAGAAAAGGGTGTTTGCTGAGCTGGACAAAGTCTGTCCGAGGCGTGCTATTCTAGCTTCCAATACCTCTTGTTTATCTATCATCGATTTGGCTATGGCAACCAGTAAACCTGATAAGGTACTAGGAATGCACTTCTGCTCTCCGGTACCTGTTAATAGATTGCTAGAAATCGTTAGGACTATTGCTACCAGCGACGATACCATCGAGACCAGCAAAAAATTCGGTGAGTCGCTGGGGAAGAGCTTAATCGTTGCCAAAGATACACCAGGCTTTATTTTCAACCGTTTACTGATACCTTGGCAACTCAATGCCGTGCGTATGCTAGAAGCTGGCATTGCTACCAGAGAGGATATCGACAACTGTATGAAGCTGGGTTTGAATTACCCTATAGGGCCGCTGGCCTTATGCGACTTTAATGGCATAGATGTTGTCTATATGGTAGCCCACGCTATGTATGAGGAAACTAAAGACCAGCAATATGCTCCACCCATTCTGATGAAGAAGATGCTTGCCGCCGGCTGGCTTGGGCGCAAGACAGGAAAGGGATTCTATGAATACAATAAATAGGACTGACGGCATTTCTTTCAGGCAGGATAGTCGTAGTTGCCTACAACGAGTGGGTAGAAGGACAAAAGGAGATAGTAACTCCGCGCGGCCAGTGTTATGAGGTAATGGAGAAGCGTTAGGTAAAGGTTTCAGGTTGATAACTTGGTAATTATTGGTAAAATATAATACCAAGCTGGAGAGAATACCCGCGCGGTTTTGGTACACGAGAGACATGTCCAATCTAGAATGAGGGCGTCGCCTAGCTCCTTGCCCCTTATCAGTAAGGGGTATGGGAAGCGGGATTCCGCGGTCGAGTTCATTTGGCAGCGAGGAGGTGAATACAGATGTGGCGCAGAGGATCTTGGAGATTCTACTTCGGGCTTCCCCCTTTTGGTTTTTATTTTCACGGAGCAAGACCTTTTCCCTGCAAAGAGGAATATCTTGGCATGCTTGAGGATTATAAAAGGAATTTAGAGGAAGAACTAAGAGAGGTGGATAGGGAGATCGAGGAAGTAAGAAGAAGTTCCTAATTCCTATTGTTTTTGATTTTGTCTTAATATCTGCTTATAATATAGTTGCTATGGAAAAAAGTACTTGGAAAACTAAAGCTGGATTGGCTCAGATGTTTAAGGGTGGTGTGATCATGGATGTGATTAACCCGGAGCAAGCCAAGATTGCCCAAGATGCTGGTGCCTGCGCTGTCATGGCATTAGAGCGTGTACCTGCGGATATTCGTGCTGCTGGTGGGGTAGCTCGCATGGCTGACCCGTCTATAATTCTGGCTATAATGGATGTGGTGAGCATACCAGTGATGGCAAAGTGTCGAATTGGACACTTCGTTGAAGCGCAACTGCTGGAGGCGCTGGGCGTTGACTTTGTTGATGAATCGGAAGTGCTCACCCCCGCCGACGAAAGCCACCATGTTTGGAAGCATGACTTTAAGGTTCCCTTTGTCTGTGGCTGCCGTGACTTAGGTGAAGCGCTGCGTCGCATTGCTGAAGGAGCAGCCATGATAAGAACCAAAGGTGAAGCTGGAACGGGTAATATTGTTGAAGCTGTAAGGCATATGCGAGCAGTGCAAGATGAGATTCGCAAGCTACAGGGTTTGCCTGAGGAGGAGTTGGTGGCAGAGTCCAAAGCCATTGGCGCTCCTCTTGAGTTGGTATTGGAAGTGCATAACACGGGGAAGTTGCCTGTGGTGAACTTTGCTGCTGGTGGTGTAGCTACACCGGCTGATGCTGCGTTGATGATGCAATTGGGCGCTGACGGAGTTTTCGTTGGCTCGGGCATTTTCAAGTCAAGTGACCCTCCAGCCAGAGCACAGGCTGTTGTCAAAGCTACCACTCATTATCAAGACCCGGCAATAATTGCTGAGGTATCTAAAGGTTTGGGAGTAGCTATGCCCGGCCTGGACATAAAAGCCATACCTCAGCAAGAGCTGTTAGCTACTAGGGGCTGGTAAGGATACGTTTGCCGAAGATAATTACTGCTGAGTTGGATGCCCTGCTTGATATTTTGCCCCCTCATATTCGTGAGCCACTCTATCAGCAATCTGATCGCAGTGAACTGCTGGAAGTAATCCTAGACTTAGGGCGGCTTCCTGAAGCTCGCTTCCCTCACGGGGAGCTAATCCTCAATTCTAAGGAAGTTGACCGTGCTGATATCGATTACGTGGTATCGCGTATTAGTGAATTCACCGGGGATAATCGTGCTGGAATTGAACGCACCCTGCATCGCATCTCAGCAATGCGCAACAGAAATGCGCGCATAATTGGCTTGACCTGCCGTGTAGGCAGAGCTGTGTTCGGTACGGTGAAGATGATTCAAGATCTGGTTGAATCAGGCAAGAGCGTCTTGCTCTTGGGGCGGCCAGGCGTGGGTAAGACAACTATGTTGCGGGAAGTGGCCCGGGTATTGGCTGACGATTCTAGAAAGCGAGTTATCGTTATCGACACCTCGAATGAAATTGCTGGAGATGGCGACATTCCTCATCCTGCCATCGGGCACGCCCGGCGAATGCAGGTGGCTACTCCAGCCATGCAACATGCCGTGATGATTGAGGCGGTGGAGAACCACATGCCTGAAGTTATTATTATTGATGAAATAGGCACCGAGCTTGAATCCCAAGCTGCCCGGACTATTGCCGAGCGCGGGGTGCAATTGATAGGCACAGCGCATGGAAACACTCTGGAGAACTTAATAATGAACCCCACTTTGTCAGACCTTGTTGGCGGCATTCAGACCGTTACTCTGGGTGATGAGGAAGCTAGGCGGCGCCACACGCAGAAATCTATTCTGGAGCGCAAGGCACCACCTACCTTTGACGTAGTAGTTGAGATCATGGACTATTACAAGGTGACCGTTCACCCCAACGTGATTGATGCTGTGGACGCTGTCTTGCATCAGCAACCCGTTCAAGCCGAGCTTCGCTGGATGGATGAGAAGGGGGAGATAAGAAGAGAGGAAATAATCACTCCTTCTATGTTAGAAAGCAATCAAAAACTTGTCCTGAATGAGGTGAAGGAACTGGGGAAACAATCTTTGCGAGTCTACCTCTTTGGCATCAACCGCTCCCGACTTGAACAAGTTGCTAGGCAAGGGCAACATGAGTTGGAATTTGCTGCCGATTTTAAGCAGGCTGATCTTTTTCTCACTACACGAAGCTATTACCGCCGCAAGCCACAGAGAATAAAGGATGCTGAAGCACTCGGTATACCCATTTATGTCCTTAAGAGCAATGATGCTGCTCAAATGAGACGGTGTCTGGATACTGTCTATCCTGTTGCTTCCCACTCTTCCTATGTCCACCGCTTGCAGCATCTATTAGCTAAGCAGCATAATCTTGACTTTGATAACCGTATCCAGAGGAACGAAGGAAGATAGCATTACAGCAGGAGGCTCTAGATAATCAATTGGGGCTATTTATCACGTTTGAAGGTGGTGAGGGCTGTGGCAAAAGCACCCAGGCTAGGATTTTGTGGAAGAAACTGTGCCAGCGGAACATTCCGGCAATATTGACCCATGAGCCTGGAGGTACAATTCTGGGTGCCGAAATAAGGAAAACGCTTAAGAGAAAACGGGCAAGCTCTATTTCGCCTGAAGCTGAATTGCTCCTTTTTGCTGCTTCACGTGCTCAATTGATAGCCGAAGTAATTCGTCCTGCTCTAAAAGAAGGCAAGGCAGTCATCTGCGACCGCTTTGGCTATTCTACCATTGCCTATCAAGGCTATGGGCGGGGGCTTAGTCTAAATACTATAGAGATGGTCAATAGCCTGGCAACACAGAATTTGAAGCCAGACATCGTTGTCCTTTTAGACCTGTTGTCTGAAGAAGGATTAGCCAGAAAGCAAGATTTAAGAGACCCCTTCGAGCTGGAGGAGTTATCGTTCCACCGTCGGGTGAGGGAAGGATACCTTAAAGCGGCAGCGACCGAGCCTGAGCGCTGGTTGGTAATAGATGCTTCTTTGCCTAAAAGGAGAATCGTTAAGATCATCTGTGGAAAAGTGAGCCAACTGTTACCTAACCTGTCATTCTGAGCGAAATGAACAATTCAGGAATATGACCAAGGGCAAAGTAGCCGTAGCATTGAGCGGAGGGGTGGATTCCTCTGTGGCTGCCTTGCTGC
>CAZJGF010000091.1:0-6297 GCA_964545665.1 uncultured Dehalococcoidales bacterium | reverse complement strand
TTTCTTGAAAGAGCTAGCCCGTGAATTAGGCGGGGCTTTGAGCAAATGAATTAGCTCAGCCAGTGGATTTGGAGAGCGAGAGTAAGGAAGGCTGTTGTTTATGGGTTTTGAAGATGAAGCTAGAGAGTTGGGCTCGTTAGTGTTTGTAGCGGTTTACCCTGGAAACAAAAAGGGAATTTGTGACTATTTCCATTGCGAATATGGTATTAATGCAGGTATTAAGTACGATAAGCTTACAGAGATCTCCAAGTTGGTGGATGATCTGGCTGGCAAAGCACCAAACCGTCCTTTTGTAGGGTATGAAATTAATGACATTGAATCCGGTATGGTCGTTAGTTAGTGTAAGAATAGTCATGGGTGCTACTCTGCAGAGAGAATACTTATTCTCCCCAAATTTGTAGGTCATAGAGAAACGAGGATAGTGATGGGTAAGAAAAGCGGGCTAGACCCCGTCGCTATATGGGCAGACAAGCTAGGTATTGAGCTTGCCAATGAGGAAATGGGAGAGATTTTGAAACAAGTCAAACAGCGGTCATATGACCTCAAGCGTTCGCTAAGTAAAGAAGAATTCCGAGAAATTGCTTTGAATGTGAAAGCTGGTAATGTTGCATCACCTCCTTTCGGATTTGGCGCTCAGCAAAAAGTGTTTAAGACTGAATAGTGATAAAATATATATATGGACAAAAATAGAATGGAGGAACATCCATAAATACAAAAGTTTTTGCTATCTTATGCAGTGGGGACAAAGATATAGCAGAAGGAGTAGGGCTTAGATATTCCCTTAATGCGGCAACCAAGAAGTGGATGGATGAGGTTAAAGTAATTCTATTTGGTCCATCAGAGGAGCTGGCAGCCAAAGACCCGGGATTCCAGGCGAAAATAAAGGAATTGCAGCAGGCGGGAGTCGAGGTCATAGCCTGTAAGGCATGCGCTGATGAGAAGAATATAACGGGGATACTTGAGAGCGCAGGACTTAAGGTTGTATATGTTGGCGCCATAATATCTCAGTTGTTGAAAGATGGCTGGGCTTCATTGACATTCTGAGATGATGTATCGATGATTTCGGCAAGTTCATGACTGAACTGAAGAAGCGGGGAACATAGGTATCTGATATACATCCATTCAGATTTGGCCATCAGCAGAAAATGTTAAGCCAGGAGTTGGTGAAGCATATCATGGTTATGGCAACTACCCCCTATTTGCCTCCCTGTTTGTATAGACCCCCAGGTTTGCCGCTGCCTCGGGATCCCACTCTTACCCCAGGTTATCATGCTTGGGGTATATTCTTGGCAACCAGCAATGTAAGTGAAACTGACAAGCCTGATTCAGCAAGTGCTACAATTACGATTAGGATGACTCCTGTATCTTTGCCTGATAAGTAGCCTGCTAGGTGGATGTGCAGAGGGCCGTTGAGGAAACAGGGCACATGAATATCAGCAGCTTTGATTGCACAATTAGTGAAGAGATGGGGTGACTAGAATGGGTAGTGACGAAGCTTGGGCAAAGTGTCAACAATGTGGCACAGAATTGAAGCAGGGCGATAAGGTGTGCCCAAAGTGTGGCTCCACTAAGAAGCATTTTGAAAGAACATGTCACGCCGTACTGACACTTAAGACGACTGCGCAGCATGAGCATGAAGCCCATTGGAGCTCTAAATCATGGACGATTCTAGGCACAATGATGGCTATCCTTGCTCTCTTATTAGCATTACTTTCGCCATGGCCATCTTTTGTAATAAGGATTGCAATAGCAATTACGATATTAGTTGTAGCGTTATTGGTGGGATTCAACAACAGAATGCGATACTCCCTTCTTATGTTGCTCCGCCAGTTAGACCACAAATTTACAGCTAGGAAAAAGTATGGTGACAAGAAGAAGCTTGGTTGAGCATCGGAAACTTACCTCAAGCACAATTAGATATGATTTGTGGCAGTCCATGTTTCCGACCAATCTTTAGACTATCCTCAAAGTCCACTGACCGGGTGTATCTCGCCACAACGTCAAGGCTCGCCCAGCCATCGAGTCTCATAAGCAGCGAAAGATAGAGTGACTTGAGTTATGCCTGGCTATTCTGTAAATTGTAGCGAAGTGACTTGAAAAGGAAATCAAGAGGTGGCTAATAAGACAGAAAGCAAGTGCAGGGAAATCCTGAAAAGGACTGGTGTCAGAAAAGGCCAGGTTGTGTTGGATTTTGGCTGTGGTCCAGGCAATTATGCTATTCCGGCTGGAAAGATAGTCGGGAATAAAGGGAAGGTATACGCTCTAGATAAAGATGCATACAAGTTGAAGGAGCTAGCCCAGAGAGCTAAATCAGACGGACTGAAGAACATAGAGACAATAGAGACAGGCGGGGAGCCGAGCTCTGGACTCGAAGACAGCTCTGTTGATGTGGTCCTCCTCTACGATATTTTCTGGTATTTCCCGGTAACAGACCCCAGGCTACCGAGACTACTGAAGGAGGCTTACAGAGTCCTGAGGGACGACGGCTTGATGTCAGCGTATCCTGAACATATTGAAATAGAAGAGCTCAAGCAGGAGATAGAGCGAGCTGGCTTCAGCCTTCAAAATAGATTTGCAGGGCAGCTCATCCATGATGGTAACCCTCAACAAGGCCAGATCTTGAACTTCGAAAAGGCAAAGGGAAATGATAGTCCAGGCCTTCAGGTTAACTCGAACTCTGTCCGGGCCAAAAAGACCAGCACCATTGAGATATGATTTGGACCAACAGATTGAGGACTCTCTACCATGAATGGGCTGAATAGCACTTCATTATGTCTATTAGTCATTGTGTAGCGCACCCTTCGCCTCCTGAAGCTATCCAGGCTAATTGCAGGCTGAAGGGGAAGGAATGATATTGCAGGTGGATTGCCAACGATAACAATTGTAGTACCCCTCTGGTAAAAGTCGAGCCTCCCCCAATGCTCTTATAGACAAAGTAGCAGTATCGTTAAGTCAATGGTATAATCCTAAAAGCCAGCCAGGCAGATTTGGAGGGAGTGAATTTATTCTGAAGCTTATGAGGCAGGTCGGGAGAGGGAAAGGTAATTTGTCTGATTAGTTTTAGAACATGCCAACCAAAAATTGACCTTAATTGGAGGTCTTACTATGCTTACCGTCAGCATAGTAGAGCTGGGACAAGGCTTATCCGACAGTGACTGAGGGGAGCCAGCACTATCTGAACAGAAAGGAGGGAAAAAATGAAGTTTCTGGTAATTATGGAGGGCGTCCCGGGCCAACCGACGATGCCACCTGAGCAGACCCTTAGCCGTACCAAAGAGATATGGGCCTGGTCGAAGAGAATGACGCAATCGGGGAAGGCCGATGTCGCGTATGCCTTAGCTGACCATGCGGGAGGCCTAATGGGAGGCTGTGGTATTATGAACGTGAATTCACTTGAGGAATTGGCGGAGAACTTAGCTACCTGTCCTGGCATTGGTATCGCCACATTCAAGGTATATCCGCTGGTTGCCCCCGAGGTAGCTGAAAAACTGGTTGAAGGTGCACTGGCAGCACTCCCCAAGAAGTAGACTATTTCTGGCTGGCTCCCCTTGCCTATATGACATAGCCAACTTGGTTCGCCCAGGTGCTCTAGGTGAGCAGAGGCCAAAGCAGGTATCGGCAATCGTCCACTTTCATGGCGGGAGGTCACTCCTCTCTCCGAAATTGTAACCATATTGCACTCCTCCAGTTTCCAACGAAGGGTTATTTGCCGGTTTGTTCCTTGAACAATTTCATGTCACGAAAACGCTGGCATTTACGGGAACCTCAAGCTTACGGTAAAGCCTCGCTATTGGAGTGAACCCCTGAAACTGGACACATTGAGTTGGGAATGTTTGGCAGGTCAAAATATCCTATAATGAGAGATGGAAAAGACCTTGCCATGAGGAATGAGAGAAGTCTGGTAGCTCCTTCTTACAGGAGCTAGATTGACAATTTATGCAAGCATTTCTGGAGAGATAGTTTCTTGATTAGGAGAGGAAAGTTCCCCAAGGTATTTTTTGGTTGGTGGACTGTTCTAGCTGGTAGTTTCTTATCCGCTTGGGGAATTGGCTATCAGGTTCACGGATTCTCCGCATTATTCAAACCTATAGCTTCAGAATTTGGGTTCAGCCGGGCAGTGACAGCCGTTGCTGTTAGTATTGGGAGGCTTGGTTATGGGCTTGAGTCGCCACTGACAGGGTGGCTTGTAGACAGATTCGGACCGAGACTGATAATTGTTATCGGCATGTTCATCGCCGGCCTAGGCCTGATATTGATGAACTACATTAACTCGCTCTGGTCTTTTTATGTAGTTTGGGGAGTTATACTGGGAACAGGCATTAATATCGGCTTAGAACTACCATTGGATAAGGCAATAACAAGCTGGTTTGTGAAGAAGAGGGGAATGGCCCTAAGCGTTAGGTGGTTCTTTACCGGGCTTGCTGGATTGGTACTGTCACTTGTTGCTTGGCTCATCTCCATAGAGGGCTGGCGGATGACCTGCCTCATAGGTGGGCTAGTTATGTGGGTTGTTGGACTGCCGCTTGCTTGGCTTTTTGTGAGGCCACGCCGACCAGAATACTACGGACTGCTTCCTGATGGCGCTACAACTGAAGCGGAGCTAGATAACGATGTGAGCCGAATGATAGACAGGGGGGTAAACTACGCCGGTGAGGTTCGAGAAGTAGAATTTACCCTCAGACAGGCAATGAGGACACCCGCCTACTGGCTGCTCATCATAGCCCAGTCTGTGCGTACTATAGGCTTTGCAGCAATTCTCACCCATGGCGTGCCGTTTCTAATTGATATGGGAATTGAACCGGTTAAGGCGGCAGTGCTAATCGGGACTATCATTTTAACTAGCACCCCATCAAGGTTGATAGGTGGGTTTCTGGCTGATCGGCTTCCGACAGGCTACCTGCGATTTGTAATGGCGGGAGCCTTCCTCCTGCAGGCTGCTGGCATTACCGCCTTCCTACTAAACCAAACTACAGCTATGATATATGTTTTCCTTGTCCTCTTTTGGATTGGAGTGGGAATAGCGCTCCCGCTAACTGCTGCAGTAAGAGCTCGCTATTTTGGGCGGAAGGCTTTTGGGTCCATCGAGGGAACCTCGATGGTTTTCTTAACACCGTTTGGAATGGCAGCTCCTATCTACGCTGGGTGGGTATACGACAATACTGGTAGCTACATAAGTGCCTTCACCCTGTTTGCAATATTATTCGGCATTTCTGCGATCCTTGTCTCGTTTGCTTACCCCCCCCAACCACCAGCGCACGTCACTGATGTCCGCAAATTCCTGTAATAACAACCGCCAGCAGCATCTTAGCGGATTGCCCAGTAATATCAGCTGCCTCTGGATTGGTTACTTCCTTCCCTCAGGAATTTGACCAACTCTCAGGCGAGGCTCCGGGCGAGGCACTTGCCAAAGTCAAACATGCCTTCCCAGGTGATTCTGTGCGTTTCTCTGCCTGATGCGTTCTGTGCCCTGCATTGGCAACCGACGCAGAGATACAGTTGAGTCCGCCCGTGAGGGCAAATTCGGGGTACAGATGGGCAGGTCAATGCTGGAAGCTTTGAAGCGGGCGCACGGGCCGTTGAATGATTTTGTTGATGTGAAATGCGGCGAACCTATGAAACTGGACAGTTTGGGTTAGGAATGTTCTCTGACCATATCCACACTCTCCTGACCTTTCCGTCCAATTATAGGGGTGCAGCCCGGTCTACGCTTCAACATCAACCCAAAACATAGTCACAATCAGTGCTTGCCCTTTTCAATTTGTCGCAGTCTCGCATCGCCTATGCCAAAGTGATGGGCTATCTCATGCCTCACCACCCTCTGTATCTCAACAGTAATTTCAGCACCATGCCCGCACTTCGCCTCGATAGGCTTCTGAAATATTGTTATCTTATCCGGTGGTACCAGTCCATAGTGGCTGGTTCGCCTGGTCTGGGGTACGCCTTCATAGAGGCCAAGCAGTGTTTGACCACGCCCTAACCCCACCTTGCTCATCTGAGCAGAAGTAGCATAGTCCTCAACCACAACGTCAACATTATGCAGCTTGGTAAGGAACTCCTCAGGCAAGTCCTCAACTGCCTTTGCCACTAGCTGCTCGAATCTCTCTCTGTCCATCGCTTAAGCTGCCTACGTATCCCCCCTGGCCTACATTGTAAAGCCAAATAGCCAAGATTGCCACCCGTCGTCCGGTAGATTGGAATATTGCCATCATGTAGCTTATCGTTGAGTTGTCTCCTGGGTTCGACTGTCTGGCGTGGCATTGCATTTGAGAGTTCCTAGCAGTACAATAAGGTCAAGAG
>CAZJGF010000090.1:1800-6358 GCA_964545665.1 uncultured Dehalococcoidales bacterium | reverse complement strand
CAGTGCCTGTGCTCAGTGCACTCTGGGTTTTCATGCGCCCGCTTCATAGCGACTAGCTCCTCCTCTTTCAGACTTTTGACAGTCCTGTCAGCCAATGCTAATATAATTTCAAGGTAAGCTGTTAATCTGGGAGTTTATTGAAACAGGGTATGGTTAGTTTGTTTGCGGGGGGGTTTTGGGGGTGGTGATAAGTGGACGACACTGATAGTTGGCTTCTAGTAGCCTTTCTGGTTTGTTTGGTTCTTTCAGCTTTCTTTTCCAGCGCTGAGTCAGCTTTCATCTCGTTGCCCAAGCTGCGCATAAGATATCTGGTAGAAAGTGGCGTTAAGGGAGCGAGGCAGCTAGCCAAAGCTGCTGATAAGCCAGCCAGGTTTCTAGCCACTGTTTTACTGGGTAACAATCTGGTAAATGTGGGAGCAGCTACGTTGGGTACGATTATGGCAGTGACAGCCTTTGGTAGAGTAAGAGGCCCAATCATAGCTACCCTGGGAGTAACTGCACTGGTCCTGGTCTTTGGAGAGGTTGTCCCTAAGACTATAGCTGTTCACCACGCCCAACGGCTGGCTTTGGCTTATATCTATCCACTGAGGATAATAGAATACTGTCTTTATCCTTTTGTCCTGGCATTGGACCGCATTGGTTTGGGATTCACTAAACTGATAGCTGCGCCTGATGGGACTAGAAAGCTGGTGAGTGAAGGCGAGATACGCTCAGTCATAAATGTAGGCGAGAGCGAAGGAGTGGTAGAGCAAGATGAGGCCGAGATGCTGCACAAGGTGTTTGAGTTCACTGACCGGCCGGTGAGCAAGGTGATGGTTCCCAGAACAGAGATCGCGTGGGTCGAGCAAGGAACAAAGTTGAGCAATTTCTTGGATATCTATGCTCAGAAGCCTTATAGCCGTTTTCCCGTTTACAGGGATAATACTGACAATGTGGTTGGTATCTTATTTGCCAAAGACGTGCTTATGAAGTTGACAGATAATTGCGCAACTGAAGAAATTGTGGTCGATGATTTAATTCGGCAGGCTCACTTTGTGCCAGAGAGCAAGCATCTGGGAAAGCTTCTCACTGAGATGAGGGATGGTGGTTACCACATAGCGATTGTCGTGGATGAATTTGGAGGCGTAGCTGGGATGGTTACCTTGGGACAGCTAACCGAAGAAGTTGTGGGCGATGTCAAAGACGAGTTAGGCAGTGAAGATGAGGACTTTGTGGTAACGGGTGCGAATAGCTTTCAGTTGGACGGTGGCTTTCGAGTTGAGGAGGCTAACGCAGAGTTGGGGCTGGAGTTGCCTGCAGGCGATTATGAGACTGTGGCTGGTTTTGTTCTTAGCCATCTTGGGCGGATACCTAAACAAGGCGAGCAGTTGAAGTATCGGAACCTGAAATTCGTCATAGCCGAAATGCGAGGAATGAAGATAGAGAAGGTGACGGTGACTAAGGAAAGAGGTGGCTTTCCTAAATAATCTTAATGATTTCCAGTGGGAAAATAGATGTGGCGCCTGCGTCTTAGATTTGGTCGTGGAGAAGAAGTCAAGTTTATCTCTCATCTCGACATAGTGCGTTTCTGGGAAAGAGCGTTCAGGAGGGCGGGAATACCTCTGGCGTATTCTCAGGGTTTTACTCCACATCCACGACTTTCAGTGGCAGCGCCTTTGGCTGTAGGAGTAACCAGTGAGGCTGAACTCATGGACATATGGCTAAATCGCTGGATGCCTCCTCAATCTGTTATGATGATGGTGAAGAATCAACTGTCTGGTGGATTTGATGTATTTGATGCCTGGGGAGTGGGGTTAAATATCCCGTCCCTCCAGTCTTCCTTGGCCTTTGCCGAGTATCGAAGCCAAGTGAGGTCGGAGAGAGACGGGCAGTGGCTGAAAGACTCCATTTATTCCTTGCTTCAAGCTAAGGAATTGCCCTGGCATCACTATCGAGGAACCAAAATACATTCCTATGATTTGCGGGCCTTAATAGATGAGTTATGGGTTATTGATTCGTACGATTCCTTGTATGTTCTGGGAATGAGACTACGTTGTGATGCCAACAGCAGTGGTAGGCCAGAGCAGGTGGTGGCTGCCTTAGGCTTCTCCCAATATCCTGAATCTATCCACCGCACGAAGCTCACTTTGAAAGGTGAGTTAGGTTCTTAGATACCCTAGCTATAGCGCAGATTGCCCTTGCCCCCGAGCGCCAGTAAGAAGCTAGGGAATATGGTAAGCTGTTACGCTGTTTTTTCTTTAGTAAGGAGGGTTAAACATTGAGACTTATTTTGGTCCGGCATGGTGAGACTTATTGGAACGAGCAGAGGCGTGTTCAGGGAGGGGCGAGCGACATTGAGTTAAACGAGGTAGGGTTGAAACAAGCCACCAAACTGGTAGCTTTTCTTAAGGACGAGAACATAGACGCGGTAATCTCCAGTCCGTTAAAACGGGCCTTGGTTACAGCTCAGATCATAGCTAACCAGCATCAACTACCGGTAGAGATCCACGATGGCCTCAAGGAGATTAATGTTGGTGAATTGGAGGGTCTGGCTCTGTCTAGTTTGAGTGTTACTTTTAGCCAGCTCTTAATGCAATGGTGGCGGGGAGGGTCGGAAAGATTGCCTGGTGGGGAAAGTTTCGTCGAGTTACAGGAAAGATGCTGGGGAGCTGTCGAACCTCTACTGGTGAAGCATGAGAATGGAACAGCAGTGATAATCAGCCATTATTTTGTTACCCTGGCTATCATCTTTAAAGCTTTAGATTTGCCTTTGGAATACCTTGCCAAATTCAGGGTAGATCTTGGAGGGGTGAGCATCCTTGAGTTCGAGGACTATGGAGGCCGCCTGCTAAAATTTAATGACACGTCCTACTTGTCATTGCTAGCAGGATAAATGGGCTTCTCGGGAATTGGAAGATTTCCCGAAGGGAAGCAATCCTATGATTGAGATAGAGTTGGGGGTTATGTCTTTTCTTCGACGGAACAGCTTGATTCAGTCTGGGGAGAATATGGTTGTTGGGGTATCGGGTGGTGCTGACTCTGTTTGTTTGCTTCGTATGCTAGCAGGGTGGCAGAATGAATTTGACATAAAACTTCATGTAGCTCATCTTAATCATCAGTTGCGAGGTGCGGAATCTGAGGGAGACGCCAAGTATGTGGCTGATTTGGCTCATCGGCTTGATATTCCGGTCACTATTGGTAAACGAGATGTGGCTGCTTACAGGAGCAGAAGAAATTGCCCTATTGAGGAGGCTGCCCGGGAACTAAGGTATGATTTCCTTACCAAAGTGGCATGTGACGTTGGAGCCCGGCGGGTGGCTATTGGTCACACCAAGGATGACCAGGTGGAGACTGTTTTGATGCATATACTACGGGGGACAGGAATCTCTGGGCTGTGTGGTCTTGAGCCTTTGGCGCCTATTCCACTTGGTCGTTCTGGACTGAAGGCGCAGAATCTAGGATTAGTGGTGATAAGACCTCTTCTTGATATCAGCAGGCAGGAAACGCTGGATTATTGCCAGGAGCGTCAACTTAGGCCGCGGTTTGATTCTTCTAATCTTTCCGTGTCTTTGTTGCGAAATCGCCTTCGCCTTGAGCTTATTCCTTTGCTAGAAAAATATAACCCGAGTGTAGGTCAAGCTCTGCTTCGCTTGGCCAAGATTGCCAAGGATGATAGCTCTTTCATTGAGCAGCAAGCGTTGCAGTTATGGGACGAATTGTCCAGGCAGGAAAAGGATGCTGTCTATCTGGATAAGAAACAGATTGGTTCTCTACCTGCGGCTTTGCAGTCTCGGTTAATAAGGCTGGCAGTGGATAGGGTTCTGGGAGATACCAGGGATATCGAGGCGAGCCATATTGGGGCAATAAGAGGTCTGTTAGCCAAACCCGCGGGCAGAGAAGTCTCCTTGCCTCATGGACTGATATGTCAGAGCGGATATGATGAGGTGGTTATTGCCAGCCAATCTGACGTCCCTTGCTGGATAAATGGTGGGGGTGAGTGGGGCTCCCTTCCTATGTTGCAGGGCGAGTTTCCCCTGAATGTGCCAGGTGAGACGAGCTTGCCTGGCTGGCAAGTGATAGCCAGTATTACCCCAGGCGAAGTAGCTTCTTTGTCATTACGAGGCACGTTTCCTCTCCCTCGAAGGGAGACTATTAAGGTGAGGGTGGAAAGCCGGAGCAATCTGGCTGCCGAGTTGGACCTTGACAAAGTGGGGACTGAGTTATTTGTCCGCCAGCGTCAGCCAGGAGACAAGTTTCAGCCTCTGGGTATGAAGATGTCCAAGAAGCTTCAGGACTTCATGGTTGATGCCAAAATACCTCTTTCCTGGCGGCAGCATATTCCTCTGGTTTGTTCGCCTCGTCAGACTATCTGGGTTGTGGGCTGGCGCATTGATGAAGGAGTCAAAATCACTGAGGCTACCAAAGAGATTTTACATATTGAATTTCACAGAGCGTAGTGCTGAGCAAAATCCGGTGTGATAGGATATTGTCAGTAGACAATCATGAAGCATATGATCTTAATCTATGGTGGTCTTGGTGACCTTGCCTCTAATCGCATTGTCCCGGCTTTAAACAAGCT
>CAZJGF010000090.1:0-1700 GCA_964545665.1 uncultured Dehalococcoidales bacterium | reverse complement strand
ATGGTGGTCTTGGTGACCTTGCCTCTAATCGCATTGTCCCGGCTTTAAACAAGCTTCCAGCGGATTTTTCCATAGAATTCGCGCTGGTTGATGTTGCCCCTGATGCTCCTCCTAATACTCTGGTGAAATATTACCAATATGGCAAGGAACCCCTCAGCGAATACGATGCTGCCATAATTTCTACCCCTAACAATACACATAAGGAGGTAGCTATAAAGGCGCTGAATTCTGGACTGCATATCTTGTGTGAAAAGCCTCTGGCTCATACTCTGGAGACGGCTAGGGAAATAGTGGAGGAAGCAGCTAAACATCCTGTTCAGGTAGCTATGCTCAGCGACCACTACCTTTATAAGCCAGCAGTAAGGGAAGTTGTTCAAAAATGGGCGGAGTATAAAGTTAGGATTGGCAAAATAGAGAGCATTAGAGCTAAAGTTCTTGAGTCTTCATTGGTGGAAGGAAGGGAGTGGTTATTGCAGAAGGAAAAGAGTGGGGGTGGTGTAATCATGGATACTGGCATTCATTTGGTATCAATTATAGGAAGGCTCTTTGGCTATGAGAGGATTGACGTCATAAAAGCAACTATCAGCAGATATGAAGGTGCTCCCGGCGATGGTGAAACCTATGGCTATATTGGCCTCAATGTTGATGGTATTCCTGTTGAGGTTGAGGTAGGGAAAATGATGGAAGATACTGAAAAAGGCATTGTATTCAATGGAGATAAAGGGGAGCTTGAAATTGAGATAGAAAAAGAGCAGGTTAAGTTTAATGGGGTGGTGGAAGTCTCCTTCACTGGGGATGACACTTATTTGGCAATATTAAGAGAGTTCCTCTCGGCTATAGAGGGCGAAAGAACGCCTTGGACTACATTAAAGGAGGGATCCTCAGCACAGAGAATCATTAACGTTGTGTACGAGACAGCTAAATGGGAAATTCCTAAGCAAGCGGAAACAAAGGAGGCAAGAATTGGAGGCTAGGGAAAGAAGGGAACATCTGAGAAGTGTCTATGAACAAAATTGGCTTCATGCCAGGCATGTAGAGAATGAAAGGCTATGGTTTACTAATATTTACCTCGTAGCCATAGGAGTTTTGCTCGCTTATGGTTTCGAGAAACACGGGAGTGACTTCTGGCCCTGGCCAGTCCTTATCGTAGTCCTTATCCTCTCATGTGCGGGTTTTTTTATGTGCCATTCCATGGGAATCCCCTTCCTTTTCCACTCAAGAGTAGCTGATATCATTCAGATAAGAGAGTGGCATTTACCATATCATTACTTTTACTCTAGATGCCCGAAATCCTATAAGTTAGCAAATCCTGAGGCAAAGTACTTTCCCGTTTCCGAAGGCAAAGACCCCTCTAAAGTGAAGAGTTTTTCTGGTGTGTTTCACTTCCTTTATAGTGCTATGGCTTCCTTCTCACTTGCCTTTTTGGTGCATGAGCTTGACCATGGTTTCTTCAATTGGGCATGGTATGATTGGTGGGTAGCTCCTGCTGCCGGTTTAGGTTCTTTCGTGATTTTGTATTGGTTGGTTTATGGAGTTTTGTTCAAAAGCAAAGAGAATGAAGTAAGAATTTACCTAGGCAAACTCCTTAGCAGAGACAGAGAAGTAGAGACTGATAAAGATTAGGCAAACCTTAGGGGTTGATATGGCAGTAGATAGGGAATTGAGGTTGCGCCATCTCACTGTTGATGAAGCCTTAGCTC
>CAZJGF010000089.1:0-6478 GCA_964545665.1 uncultured Dehalococcoidales bacterium | reverse complement strand
GCGACTTCCACAGGTATCAGGCCTAATTCCTCAGGCGAGCTAGAGGAATCAGAGGGGCTACAGCTTATGGCGCCTCCAACCAAAGCGCATAGAATCATGGGTAAAATTGCTCTTGATAGCCAGCTCTGCAATTGTTTCTTAGCCATGTTATCCAACTCCCGTTGATAGATTGCTGATATAGCCCAGGTTGCCAGTCAGCATGAGGATTCCTATGCTGATGAGCAAGGCTGCGCTTACTGCCGAGGTGGCAAAGGCGTGGCGGCTGAGCCATCTGAGGTAGCGGGAGGCCGCTCCTATGGCCAGGCTGACGCCAATGAAAGGCAGGCCCAAGCCGAGGCAATAAGCAAGCAAGAGGTAAATTCCCTGCCATACAGTTTGCGAACTCCAGGCCAAAGCGAGTATACCTCCCAATATTGGCCCAACACAGGGCGTCCAGCCCAGTGAAAATATGGCACCTATTGATAGAGACCTCAGATATCCTGGGCCTTTAGCTTGAGTGAAGTTAAGGCGCTTCTCGTAATTGAGCCATGGTAACTTAGTAGCAGCTAGCAAAAATGCCCCGAATACAATAAGTAGCGCGCCAGCTATATTCTGCAGCAGCCCGAAAGGCGCCATAGCTCCCAATAGCCCCAGTGAGGCTCCCAGGGCGGTGAAGACTAAAGAGAACCCGGCTATGAAGCTAAGGGTGTGCAGAATAATGTATCTGCGCCCTGGAGGCTCAGAGCTGAGGACCGACATGCCGGCGATGTTAGCCAGGTAAACTGGAACCAGTGGCAGAACACAAGGTGATAGGAAGGAAAGCACTCCAGCAACAATGGCTACTGTGAATGTTACATTTGACATCCAGGCATACCTCTCATATTAGGCCTGTTTTTGCCGGTGACATATGCTGAAAGTTACTATCATAGCATAATAGTCTGGTATGATTATAGGAATCATTTGCTTCTGGGGCTGTAGCTCAGTTGGGAGAGCGCCTCCTTTGCACGGAGGAGGTCAGGGGTTCGAGTCCCCTCAGCTCCACCAAAGGGGACGATACCTAGAACTCCCCGCCGATTTAGACGAGATTTGAATCGGTTGGGGAGACTCTTTTCAATGACCTTTTCCTGGCCTCCAGCAAACGATAAATAGAGATTTTGTTTAAACCTGGATTTCCTATATCAAACCGGGGATACACACAGGTTTCTATGGTAAAATAGGTCTAAGAAGCCCCTTGTTTGGCCACGTTAGGCGGGAGTAATTGGAGGAACCCAATGGGTGAAAAGGCCAAGGAGTTACTGAAGCTTTAATTTGATAAACGGCTGAGGCTAGACCTGCCGGAAAATATCATACGCTGCCCTTTGTTCTGCGTAAAACGGCGTCATCAATTGTTACTCTTAATCACCAGTGTGATCCTGGCCCTGTCAGTGCTAGTCGGGTGTGGCCCCGGCATTCAGGAGCTGGAAGCGGTTGACTACACGCCGCTGCCTGGCGATGACTGGAAGGTGTCGACGCCCGAAGCGCAGGGATTGGACCCGATGCTTGTATCGGAGATGTATTACAATGCGGCTGAATTAGAGACCATTTATGGTCTGCTGGTTATCAAAAACGACCATCTGGTAGCCGAAAGGTACTTTAATGAAGGGTCGGTTGACCAGAAAGCCCGATTACAATCGGCGACAAAGAGTTATACCTCGGCACTGGTCGGGATTGCGCTGGAGCAGGGTTACCTGTCAAGCGTGGACCAGAAGATGCTGGATTTCTTCCCGGAAGTCGCCGATCAGATAGGTGACTCGAGGAAGGAACAGATCACGATCCGGCACCTGTTACAGATGCGCGCCGGATATCCTTGGGAAGAAACCGATCCAGTTCTTTGGGAGGGACTTTTATCGGGTCACTATCCGCCCCTTATAGAAGAATTCCCTCTCATCGCCGATCCGGGGACCGAGTTCCATTACAGCAATCTGACATCCAACTGGCTGGGGATTATCGTAGCCCGGGCAGGTGGTACGAATCTCAAGTCATACGCTCAGGAGAATCTGTTCGCGCCGATAAACGCGGAGGTGGGCGATTGGGGCCAGGATGCAGACGGCCATAACAACGGCTGCGCGGATCTCCACTTTTCGGCTCGTGATACGGCTAGGTTCGGTCTGTTATATCTCAACGACGGTGAATACGAGGGGAACCAGATCGTTCCCGCCGACTGGGTGCATGATTCCCTACAGAGGTACTCGGAGAATATCAATGCGACTGGTGGATTTCCAGCAAACTGGGGCCTTTCCTTCAGCGACATCGGGTATGGCTATCAGTGGTGGTCCGCAAAAGCAGGCGACCATCACTTCGACTTCGCGTGGGGACATGGCGGACAGCTGATTGTTCTGCTGGATGAGTTCGATATGGTTGTCGTCGTTACCGCGGAGCCGTTTTGGTTGCAGCATGATGAGGAGTCATGGAAGCACGAAAAGGCGAACATCAACCTGGTGGGCAAATTCATTAAATCATTACCGAAGGAGTGACAAGAGAATTTGATGCCAGTCTCTTCGCCAGAGGGACAATCTTACGTACAAGAAATTAGACATCACAATATTTGCTTAGTAGCAAGTGAACTTTCACGAAATAATTGTTTACACGCTGTCTACATTTAGTTAACAAAAAGTGAACACACTCCACCAGTCTTTGGCATAGGTTTTCACGATAGCTAAGTCCACCTCTGCAATATCCCGGGCTACCATGTCGGCTTTTATCTGTACTCCTGCATCGGATTTTCGTAATCGTCCGGGTTTCCCCCCGCCCTTCGAGCCTGGCCGACTACAAAACAATAGTGGGCACGCAACCTCCGCCTGGGGGCATTCAGAAGACCGGACTGTCCCAACCCAACAAAACGATGTTTTGTTTACTCCAATGAGCCACCACTGGTGATATCCACGCACGCTAGCATTTGCCAGGCAGGTTGACAGTAAAGCTCCGCTAAAATACGATTCATGTTGGTAGCAATTAGGGTAGACTTGGCATGAAGGGCAATTGTCTTAAGGAGCGATACAATATAAGCAAAGTAGCTTTCCTCTTGCTGCTACTTTGTCTTCTCGCCATGATGATAGGTTGTGAACCTAGAGAACAACTACCGAAGGAGGGAGAAATGGCATTACTGGTGTTGAGCCCGGCGTTTCAGGAGGGAGGCAAAATACCCACTAAGTACACCTGTCAAGGGCAGGATGTATCGCTACCACTTACGTGGAGTGATCCACCGTCTGGGACTGGTTCCTTCTCGCTTATAGCGGATGACCTAGTTGCGCCCGGCGGTGTGTTCACACATTGGATTCTGTTCAACATCCCCTCTGATAGCCGCGAATTGCCAGAGGCCGTGCCTGCTCAAGCCCAGCTTCCCAGCGGCGCTTTGCAGGGGAAGAATGACTTTGGGAGACTTGGTTACGGTGGCCCCTGTCCACCCCCAGGCCAACCCCATCGGTATCAGTTTACCCTTTACGCACTGGACCAACCCTTAGACTTAAAGGCAGGGCCTTCATGGAAGCAAGTTCTTGATTCCATGAAAGGACACATCCTCGCCCAAGGTCAGCTAACCGGCACATACCAGAGGTAGGTTGCCACATGTCACTTTAACTCCTGGGGGAAGCCACATGTGGCATTTTGCTCGCTTGTGAGCAACATAACTATCTGGCTAAATGTGCAGACTTGAGGTACGCCTATCTTACTGGATTGTGAACTCTTCTAAATGTTTTTTGGCGGCTGGATCCTTAGCCCATATCATCAGTACACCCACTACAAAACCAAGAAGCGCTGGTATTAAAAAGGGCATAAATGTTACCGTTAAATGCCCTGTATAGTCAGCTACATAAGTTACAGTTATTGGACCAAGAACCATTCCGATATCCCCCATAACACGGTAGACTCCGATAGATGTGCCCAGTTTATCTTTAGGTGCAACATCAGCAGGCCAAGCAGCGATGGAACCTTGAAGACCGGTGGCTAAACCATAGAAAGCCATGATGCCAACAAGGCCGGCTAAGCTTTGCTGCAATGGAATCAATAATACAGCGATACCACTCAAGAAGAGGCAACCCATTATTGGTTTTTTTCTCCCGATTTTGTCTGAGAGCCAACCAGAAGGGAAAGTGCATAGAGAAGTAACAACAGCCGCCACCGTCAGCAGTATTCCAATTTTGTCCTCGGACAAGCCCAGGTTAAGAGAGGCGTAGAGTGGAACAAGCGTCGAACGAACACCGCCTCTGAGGAAAAAAAGTGCCAAAACCGAGCAGTTCACAAGAAGGAATGGGCCATTCAATAAGACACTGGGGACATCTTTCATGCGCATTTTTGACTGTGTTGCCTGTGAAGAGTCTGCTGTCTCCTTTAAAGGTAATGTGGCCATTAGACCAATTAAGGCAAACACAGCATATGCAAAAAAAGGCGCGCGAAGGCCAAAATGAACAGCGCTATAGCCACCGATAGTGGGCCCAAAAGAAGTGCCCGCGAATATGAGTCCCGAATACAGCGACATGTATCGGCCCCTGTACTCGCCAGCAGTCAACTGCGCAACCCAAGTTGTTGCCGAAGTTATATAGAGGGCGGAACCCATACCTTCAACAATACGTGCCAAGATTAGCCAGACATAGTTGTTAGCTGTGCCAGCTGCGATTGACGCCAGGATTATCAATATTAACCCGAACACCATGTTTCTTTTCCTGCCGAAACGATCTGCGAGAAGGCCAGCTGGTATGTCCATCACCATACGGGCCAAGGCAAACGCTGATATTGCCCATCCGACAAGCGCTACGGGAATAGAGAATGAAAGTGCATACTGAGGAAGAACAGGTGAAATGATACTAATACCTAGTATAACAAAGGCGGAAACCAATGAGAGGTTTAAGATTACAAGTAGTCGCGGCTTCATTTGTACAGACTCATTATGCGCACGTCTCATAAGCCGATGTCAATGATTACTTTGCAGGACATGTCGAATGAACTGAGGGAGAATCCTCAAATGTATTACTACAGCTGTAAAAGGTTAATCCATCAAAGTCTAGGCTCAAGCTTCGCTGCTAATAGCTGTAATCACCCAACGAGATGACGGATTGTTGGCTCATATTATCATTTGAATTTGTGTTAAACTTAGGAATCCGTTGTATTAGGTTAAGAATCTTAGTATATCGGTCTTATACGGCATCATACAACTGGGTTATGTAGCACCATGCAGGGGTGCAAGATGGGTGATTTCCCCAAGCGACACGCTATTTCAAGAGCCCGCTTCTTTCTTGACCTCGCAAGAGGATGCTCAATCGAGGAACGCGATGCATTTGAGGCCTATTTAGGAGCCTCTATTATATTCGCTCGGACTGCTCTTCACAGGCTCCATACAGAGAATGAGCATAAATCAGGTTGGAGGCCATGGTGGGATGGGCTTCTATCTGACCCAGCTGTAAATTTCTTTAGAACAGAGCGTGATTGCATACTCAAGAAAGGTCCACCAAAGGTTGGTCAAATTATTGGAGCAGGTCCTAAGGCACCCAATTTGTACTACTATGAGAACCCTCGAACACCCGCGACTGACACCATTGAAAAGCACCTCAACGCAATTGAAGCTCGACTCATAGAAGCGAAATCCCTTTTCTCTGAGCCTTGATAGGCCACAGACTCTTTTAGCGTCATGCCATTACCATTGGAATTCGACTAAACAAAGCTGACTATTGTTTAGTAGTCCTGTAGTGTGCAGTTGCAGGTTGAAGCTGGCGGTAGTATTATCTTCGGTGGAGAGAATATGTCGGAGGTGTTGAGATGGCAGTGGTTAATGTCGAATACAGTGCTGAAATTCAGGCCAAGGCTGAGAAAATTTGGGACATTCTAGCCGACGTTGAGGCTTGGCCTAGATGGCAGGGGACACCCTTTGTCAAAGTAGAAACGCCAGCGCCGGTAAAAGAGGGCTCGGTGTTCGAGGTCAAGCTTGCTGGCTTGAAATGGAAAGTCACAGTGACAAAGGCAGATAGGCCCGAAAAGTTCGCTTGGATAGGCAAAGCCTTGGGGCTGACGGGTAACCACGAGTGGGAATTTAAGGAACACGAAGGGAAGACCATAGCTACTACCAGAGAGAGGGTTTCAGGATGAACAGTAGTTCCCTTGTACTTCAGGGTACGAACGAACTTACGAAAACTTGATGAGAAATGGTTGGCTGATCTCAAAGCCAAGGCCGAAAGCATTTAGATTCGATCTTGACTAAGTCAGCTCTGGCTGGCAGGAATTGAACAATCGTCGGTATTGCATAATCGGGTTTTGCGAGGGGCCCAACAAGAGTGCGCTTTGTCGGGCCCCTGGGAATTGTAAGGGTTGCGGTCTTCTCAGATTACCCATAGTCCATAATAGTATAGTTGCTGAAAGTCAATGCTGAATTAGAGGTATCGACAAATGAGAAAAGATCGATTCATCGTTGGAATCATGTGCCTAGCGTTAGCGGCGTGGATTTTGTTGGTGGGAACAACGGGTGGGACTGTAG
>CAZJGF010000088.1:0-6546 GCA_964545665.1 uncultured Dehalococcoidales bacterium | reverse complement strand
TAAATATTGCTTGACTTTTTGAGCCAGTACCAAGGTTATTCCCTTCGTTTGGCTAAGTTCCTCGAGCCTGGTTTCCTTAATAGCCTGAATTGAACCGAATCTTTGCAGTAACGCTTTCTTTCGCTTTGGACCGATGCCGGGAATGTCATCTAAAACAGAGGTGACACCCTGTTTGCGCCGCAGTTTCCGGTGATAGCTTATGGCGAAGCGGTGCGCCTCATCCCTTGCTCTTTGAAGTATGTGAAGGGCAGGGGAGTCTCTGGGTATATCAACTGGCTCAGCCTTGCCTGGCACAAAAACTTCTTCATTTTCTTTAGCCAGGCTAGCCATAGGGATGGAATCAATTCCCAACTCACGTCTTACTTCTAATGCAGCATTGAGATGTCCTTTACCACCATCGATAAGGATGAGGTCAGGCATAATTGTCCAGCTATCCTCCTGTGAGATTCCTTCGGCGCCATCGCTTCTCGCAATGACAGCTCTTTTGAAACGCCGTCTTAGCATCTCTTGCATCATGGCATAATCGTCAGCGCCGGGCACTGCTTTAATTCGGAAGCGACGGTAATGCGCTGTTTTGGGCCAGCCCTTCTCCAGAACAACCATGCTGCCCACAGCCAAAGCGCCTTGAATATCAGAGATATCATAACCCTCTATCCTCATTGGTGTTCGAGGCAGGCGAAGATTAGTTTCTAACTCTCGCAAGCCAGAAGTCACCGTTTCTAAATTTAGCTGCTTAGCTTTGGCCAATAGTAGGCTTCTGCTGGCGTTCTCAGCCACCATGTTCACCAGTTGCTTCTTAACACCTCGCTGTGGCACCTGGAGTTTCACACTACCCCCTCTCTGCTTTCTAAGCCACTGAGTATGCACGGCCAGTTCGTCGACCGGATGCTGAAGCAATATTACTGACGGTATATACGAAGCTGAAGCATAGTATTGTTTCACGAAGCTTGCCATTATTTGACTCGGCTGCTCATCGCATATGCCCTCCATGACAAAATGCTCATGGCCAGCAAGTTTATTATTGCGAACGAAGAAGATTTCCACATAAGCCTCCCCTCCATTCTGTGCAAAAGCAATGACATCTTGCTCACCTTTCAATGCAACTGCAATCTTCTGTCCTTCTATAACATTCTCGATGGCGCAAATTTGATCACGTAGCAAAGCGGCTCTCTCGAATTGAAGTTCCCGGGCTGCTGCTTCCATCTTACTGTTTAGCTCGTGAAGCACCAACTCTTGTTTGCCTCCCAAGAATAACATGACTTGATTTATTACCTCCTGATATTCCTCCTTAGTCACCGCGCCAATGCATGGCCCAAGACAGCGATGGATATAATAGTCCAGACAAGGTCGTTTATCAGTGCCATCGATGTGCTTATTACAAGAACGAAATGGGAAGATTCTTTTGATTAGCCTTAGCGTTTTGCGTACTGAGCCAGCACTAGCAAAAGGGCCAAAATATCTTGCTCCGTCCGCCTGAAAACGGCGAGTGATGTAAACACCAGGCCAATTCTCATTGACAGCTACTTTAAGATAAGGGAAAGTCTTATCATCTTTGAGGCGTACATTGTAGCGGGGGTGATATTTTTTTATCATATTGCATTCCACGATAAGTGCTTCTTGCTTGGAGTTAGTAACAATAAATTCGAGGCCAGTTATCCTCAATACCAGTTGCTGAATCTTTGATGATAAGCTGTTAGGAGCAGCAAAGTAACTCCTTACTCGGCTGCTTAGATTAGCAGCCTTACCCACATAAATAACCTTATCCTGCTTATCCTTGAATAGGTAGACTCCCGGGCTTGTTGGTAGAGTCCTTAATTGTTCTTCCAGTTGTGCTGAGTTCACAATAATTTCATTGTAACAACTGGGCTCTACACAGGCAAAATGGCTCTTATTGTGTTAAGATAGAATCCAATGGAACAAGATATCGATGTCTTTCTCGAATATCTGACTACCAAGAAAGGTTGTTCAGAAAATACCGTAGCTGCTTACCATAATGACTTGAGCCAGCTAGCAGCATATATTGAAGCAGAGAGAAGCAAGGGCACAATTAGGACAAATGATGACCTTCTTAGGAGTTACCTGCTCAACCTCAGGATGAAAAACTATTCTACTGCTACAACAGCCCGCAAGCTGGCCTCGGCTAAGTCATTCTTCAAATTTATGGTTAACTCGGGGAAGCTGCAGGAGAATCCAATACGAAATTTAGTTTTCCCTCAAGTCACCAAGCACCCACCGAGGCTTTTATCTCCGTCCGAATACGATCGCTTGCTAGCGGAGGCTGCGAAGCTATCTACTCCAGAAGCTAGAAGGGACGTAGTAATGCTAGAGTTGCTTTATGCCACTGGCTTGCGTGCCAGCGAGCTAGTCTCCCTAAACGTGAAGGATATCGATTTGGAGCGCTCCTGTGTCCATTGTGGTCACAGTGACTCCAGAAGGCAAATCCCGTTCGACCATCACATAAGCCAATTGCTAAGAGATTTCCTCAAAAATGACCGGCTTGACTTGCTATACGATGAAAAGGAAGAGGCACTGTTTCTCAATCGGCGTGGCGGTCGGCTTACCCGGCAGGGATTTTGGCAGATTGTTAAAAACTATGTGTCCAAAGCTGGCCTGGGGGCTCAGGTTACGCCGCATACTTTGCGCCATAGTTTTGCTGCGCGTAAGATTCGAAGCGGGGCTGACCTGCGTTCCGTTCAGCAAGCTTTAGGGCATGCCTATATTTCAAGTACCAGAATTTATAAGCAGCCTTCATCTTTACTGAGGTAAGGATAATGCCTAAGAAATCACGTCGTACCAAAGCAAAACATCTTGCCAAATCAGCAAAAGAAATACAGAGAAGACAGCATAAGCAGGTTACGGCAACGGTAATCGAACCTCAACTCCCAACCATGGGCTCTCGGGTACCAGCCAGAGTTCCTCCTAAGACTCAGGATTACACCGACCGCTATCGATATGTAGTGGCCGACATGAAGCACATTGGCATTTTTGCCGGGGGGATAATTCTAATTCTCACTGTGCTGTCATTCCTGCTTGGTTAATACTTTTGCCTGATGAACGGTGGTGGATTTAGAAGCAGCCCGAACTAGGTTAATCAAGCATCTTAGCTGGGAAATCGCCGATAAGCGTGTGGTTGAAGCCATGAGTCGCGTTCCACGTGAAGCCTTTGTCCCCGAGGAGCATTATTATGCCGCTTATGACGATAGACCCCTAAGCATTGGTTTTGGGCAGACTATTTCTCAGCCTTTCATTGTAGCTCTGATGATACAAGCTTTGGAGCTTAAAGGAGACGAAAAGGTATTGGAATTGGGCACTGGAAGTGGCTACGAAGCTGCAATATTAGCTGAGCTAGCTAGGCGAGTGGTCACCACGGAACCCATAGCCGGGTTAGTAGAACGAGCTCAGCAGGCCTTACAAAAGCTTGGTTACTCTAACATCGAAGTCCACCTTGCTGAGAAAACTCTAGGTTGGCTGGAAGAGGCACCCTACGAGGCTATCATAGTTTCTGCTGGTGCTCCCTCCATCCCTCAGATCCTTTTGGGACAATTAGCCTGGGGTGGTCGGTTAGTAATTCCGGTAGGCTCCCGTTGGCAGCAGGAGCTAATGAAAGTCACTAAACTTAAGGAAGGAAATAGGACAGAAAACCTGGGTGCCTGCTATTTTGTGCCACTTATTGGCGAAGGCGCATGGAAAGAATAGAATGCCCCCAAGGGGATTCGAACCCCTGATCTCCAGCTTGAAAGGCTGGCGTCCTAGGCCTCTAGACGATGAGGGCAAGCAATCGAATCCTAAGGATAAACAGCCAGGACCTCAAGCCCACTCGTCTCGGGGAAACCAAACATTAAGTTCATATTCTGGACAGCTTGGCCTGCTCCGCCCTTCACCAAATTATCAAGGCAGCTAATTACGATAAGCCTGCGCGTCCTTGAATCAACAGTGGGGTAGATAAAGCAAAAGTTGTTTCCCCAAGCATGCTTTGTTTGAGGAGGCTTAGTGGTTATCCGAATGAATGGAGCACCTCGATAAAACTCGCGGTATAGCTCCTGTAGCTCTTCTTTAGCCTTGTCGCCTCTGAATAGTTTATCATCACTTAATTTCGCATAGCAGGAACTCAATATACCACGTGTCATTGGCACCAAGTGAGGCACAAAAGTTATTGAAAGTGAAAGCCCAGAGTTTAGCCTTCCTAACTCTTGTTCCATCTCAGGCAGGTGGCGATGCCCCTCAAGAGAGTAAGCCCAACTGTTCTCATTAGCTTCACAATAGTGAGTGGCCAGACTTAAGCTTCTGCCAGCGCCCGAAACACCCGACTTACTATCAACCACTACATCAGGACAAATAAGCCCCTCCCTGACCACCGGTGCTAATGCCAGAATAGCGCCAGTGCTATAGCACCCAGGGTTTGCTATCAGAGACGCCGAGGTAATCTCGTCTCGATGCAGTTCAGGTAAACCATAGACTGCTGTCTTCAATAGTTCAGGCACCGGATGAGCAAATCCATACCATTTGGGATACTCACCGGCATCCTTTAACCTGAAATCAGCACTGACATCAATAACCTTCAGGCCCTTCTTTAGCAAAGATGGCACTACGTCTACACTGGTTTTGTGCGGCATTGCTGAGAAACCAATATCGACGTCGCTGTCAAGCTCTCCTTTTATCAAGTGGCTGGCATCGCGAAAGTATGGAAAAACCTCACTCAGTTTCTGCCCCGCAGCACTTCTTCCGGTTACTGACTCAAGTTCTACCAGGGGATGTTGACAGAGCAAGCGAGCTAGTTCAGCACCAATATAGCCAGTAACATTTATGATTCCTGCTTTTATCTTCGGCATAAGAAATTCTAGCCATTATACTACATGATAACCAATCTTAGTTCAGAAACTAACAACGGCGGGTCAACGGGTTGATTATATCACGGGAATAATATATCCTTCTACTTTATCACTTTTTGTTCGAGGTGAAACAGCATGGCAAAGATATATTTTGTAGACGTTACCAATCGTGACGGGGTCCAGACTGCGCGCCTCGGTCTATCCAAGCTGGAAAAGACCATGATAAATATGTATCTCGATAAGCTGGGCATATTCCAGTCTGAATTCGGCTTCCCTACGACAAGACACGAGTCCCTTTACCTTCAAGCTAATCTAGAACTGGCTGAGATGGGAGTCCTGAACGACATTCGCCTGGAAGGCTGGATAAGAGCAGCTACCGCCGATGTGGAAACAGCCTTCAAGCTGGTCCCTAGCATTCGGCACCTCAACCTATCCATATCCACATCGGACATAATGATCAACGGCAAATTTCAGGGAAGAAGAAGCAAAGCTGATGTCTTAAAGATGATGTCTGACGCAGTGGATGCTGCCAAAGAGCAGGGGGCTGAAAGCGTAGGTGTAAACGCAGAGGATGCTTCGCGCACCGACTTGGATTTCCTAATCAAGTTTGCCATAGCAGCCAAGGATCACGGAGCTGATAGGTTCAGATACTGTGATACTCTGGGCTACGACAACCCTTTCACCGTTTACGAGACCATCAAGACGCTGGCAGAGAATGTGGAGATGCCTATCGAGACTCATTGCCATGGTGACCTTGGTATGGCGGTAGCCAACTCCGTTGCTGGAGCTAAGGGAGCCATAGATGGGGGACAGGACGTTTATATCAATACCACAATCAATGGTATCGGGGAAAGGGCTGGCAACGCTGACCTTGTAGCCACAGTGCTGGCCGTCACCAAATCTAAGGCTTTTGCCGAAAAGCATCAGCTCGGCCGGCCAATCGACCTGAAAAAAGCGTGGAGGCTGGCTAAATTTGCCAGCTATGCTTTTGGAGTTCCTATTCCTGTAAACCAGCCAGGTGTTGGAGCCAATGCCTTCGCACACGCTTCTGGCATCCATGCCGACGGCGTACTGAAGGACCCTCAGAACTATGAACTGTACGACTACACTGAACTGGGCAGAGGTGAACCAGAGCTGGTAGAAACTGGCAGGGAGATATGCTCGGGCGAATATAGCGGAGTATCCGGTTTCAGCCACTTAATGGGGCGGATGGCAATATCGTTCAAGGATACTGAAGAGGCAAGGCGAATTCTGGAACTGGTGCGATATGCTAACGTAGAGGCACAAAAACCGTTAGTCGAAGATGAATTGCTCTTCATTGCCAAGTACCCTCAGATCGCCAAAAAACTGTTGACGCTGACCCCCCCGGATTAAGCACAACATAAATTCTTGACATTGACTTGCTTCATATTTGATAATATCGCCAGCTTGCGGGTGTAACTCAGCGGTAGAGTGCTTCTTCCCAAGCAACACCGTAATGTACATTCGAGGAATATACTTACATTCTGTCTCAAAATTAATGTACAATGTTCAAGAGCGGGAGTAGCTCAGTGGTAGAGCATCTGCTTCCCAAGCAGAGGGTCGCGAGTTCGAGCCTCGTCTCCCGCTCCACGCTCAAATTCTTCATCATCCCCTCCCTCTTGCATAATTAGACGCCCTGCTGTACTTCAATAGGCCAATCTCTGCAGGCAGAGATAAAACCAGCGCTTATCAACAT
>CAZJGF010000087.1:0-6628 GCA_964545665.1 uncultured Dehalococcoidales bacterium | reverse complement strand
AGACTTCAGCACCACCGAGGTTTCAACTTGCCTATGAGAAATGTTCCAGTATGTCCGCAGGAGCCTGTCCTTCTCCTCGGGCGATACTAAGTTGAAGCCGTGTGTCTCATAAAACAGGATAGCCCACGTTGCATCGGCCCAGGTGCCCACCAGGATTTCAGCAGTCTTGGCCAAGCCCAGCAGGTGTTCAAGCAGCCTGCTGCCAATGCCTTTTCTTTGGCATTTTGTGAGCACATAAGCGTGTCTGATTAGTGTGGTGTCTTTGATAGCCTGGATTCCGGCTACCCCGAGTAAACGGCCATCTTCTATCCAGCCAAAGAATCTAACGCCAGCTTCGATTTCTGCTGCTAGCTCCTCGGCTGACATGTAGGGCTCTTTCCATCTGTCGTCTGGGATTACGCCTTTGTAAGCTTGTGCAGCGTCATTTATGACCCTTAGTGCAGCGTCAAAGTCTGATGGCGACAGGCCATGAATCATTTCGGTGCTCTTTTCCAATTTCACTTCTTTCGTCATTTGTCACTAAGTTGAAGCTACCTCTCTTGCCTCAACTCGCCGCCTCCTTTCTGAGGCCACTACTGCTCCCAGACCAAAGATGATAACGGCCAGCCCGATGAAAAAGCCCAAATGAGGGATTAGCCTTAACAGCTTGAGGATGACAAGTCCCAAAGCCAGGGTTCCGACCATAATGGCTTTGCCATCCACCTCTCTGAAGTGGCCAATAATCCAGCGCCCGATAAATAGGCCCACAGGGATTTGGGCAAGGTACATAGCTATCCCCCAGAGAGCCAAGGTGATTAATCCTACAGGTATACCTATGATGGTAATGCACGCTATTATGGCGGCAATAGGAGTAACAAACAGGATGAGAGCTCCCCAGCCGGCGCTTGGCCCAGGTCTACTTCGTATAGACTCAGCGATAGATGTCAGTCGTCTTGGAGCAAGGAGAATGATAACCAGCCCTGCTATCAGAGCCATTAGGAAGCCTATTACCTTGCCTCCTATGCCTGAGAAAAAAGCAAAGGGAAAGGCTTTGGCTCGTTCTTCCTTTAGGGGAGGTAGCTTATGAGCGGTCGCACCGGCTATTTGGGCACCGGTCTGAATATTCGCTTCCTGCTCGCTGGTATAGGTCAGGTTGCCTTGGATATTTGCTGTAGGCGATATCGTCAGGCTCTCGACCTCAAGAGCAATGTTTCCTGCTACACCGTTGCTGATGGCGATTTCGCCTCCTTGGCCTTTGATATCACCCTCAATAAGTCCATCAATGTGGGCATTTCCAGCACCAAAGAGCAGGTCACCACCGATTTTAGCTGTGCCGGCTATATGCGCTTGGCTACAACCGAGTATTGCATCGCCGCTAACATCGCCGTTAACGATGATAGTTTCGCCTCCTGCTCGCACAGCATGGCCTACATCACCATTGATGTCAACTGTCCTGCCAACAGCCATAACGCTCCCGGTGACTAGGCCATTGACGGTGATGGTGTTACCAGCAGCCCAGAGGTCGCCATTAATGGTGCCATCAATGATAACGCTGTTGGCAGCCACATAAAGGTCATCGTCCACTACCTCTCCGCTAGCCACGGTGACTGTCGTTCCACTGCGAGCATCAAATGCCAGAACTGGTACTGTAGTGAATATCACCAACAATGCGAGCACAAGAATGGTAGCTAATCCTGGAAGAACATGTTTTGCCATACCTTCCTCCTTACCACTGACGTATTTGGTCAACTATACTCTTAGCCAATGTTATGGTTTCTGCGGTTGCTGCTGAAATTGTATCGCAATTATCTCGCTTCCCGCTTCGAATAGCTGTGACTTGATTTCATGGACCAGCCCCCAGGATTGTGCTTCCTCTGGATTCAAGGTCGTTCTTTCCAGCATGGCGTTGGTCACATCCGCAATGCTTTTGCCGGTGTTTACTGCGATTACCTTGGCGATGTTCTCGATATCAATTCTCAGTCCTTTTAGTCTTTCCTCTAGCTGTTTTTCCTCCAGGCTCTGCTTCTGCGCAAATTGGCTATTGACGCCGTGAAGCAGGAATCTTGCTTGAGGCACCGATAGCCTTCTCGAACCAGCACAGTACAAAATGATGCCTATCGAGTCCACGCTGCCAAAATTGTGTGTAGTTATCGTCGCCGGCAGACCTTTCAGATAGTTATAGGCACTCAAGCCATGAATAACAGAGCCACCGGGCGAAGAGATGAGGATGATGAAATCGCTAATCCCTTGCTTCATTTTCTGGTCCATAGCGCTCAATAAGGCATTGACGGTAGCATCGATCACCGGGGCAAAGAATCTAATTACGATTGGTTTCAGTGCCATGTTCGTATCCTCCTTTGAAGTAAGGTTGGCATTGCCTATTGTATCGTGAACCTCCCATTGTCTTTTGCCGTTTGAAGTTGGTGCACCTTTTTCTCAAGCCATCCTACCCTCTTTGCCTCTCTTATGTCGAATTTCGGCACATAGGGTTTGATATCCAAAAGGGGAGTCCCGTCCACGATGTCCACATCTTGAACGTAGAGTGTGTTCTGTTGAGCCCTGATAAGGCGCACTATTGAGATTCCGATTGGGTTTGGTCTGCTTGGGCCTCGCATGGCGAAGACGCCGTGCATTTCGTTGTCCATATACGGCTGCACCTTCAAGGGCGATGGTTTGGACAAATGGAAGTGGTATAGCAGAATGAGGTGAGAAAAGCCTTCAACATCTTTTAAGCCTTCAGCGTATTGAGGGAATAGCTCGACCGTTCCAGCGACGCCTTCAGCACCTGCCGGCTGTATGGGTGTACCTTTGGGTTCTTTGAACGGCGAATGAATGACTCCGATTGGCTTGTATTTTATCTCACCCATGATCTTGTCCTTCTGCTCTGATTATATCAGGTATTATGGATTTAATGACTTGGGGCTTCAGCGTGGTATAATTATAGCTAGGAGCTAGCTTTATGGAGGACATAAATAAAGCCAAGGAAAGCGTAGAGGAACTGCGGAAAGCAATCAACTATCATAATTATCGATATCATGTGCTGGATAGCCCGGAAATCAGTGATGCTGAATATGATGAACTGATGCGAGAGCTTAAACGGCTCGAAGCTGAGCACCCTGAACTGGTAACCCCTGATTCCCCAACACAAAGGATTGGTGCCCCTCCGGTAGAAGCCTTTGGAGTGGTAGAGCACCCTGAGCCTTTATTGAGCTTAGCTAACGCCTTTTCCGATGAAGAGCTGGCAGCCTGGCATAGGCGAGCTACCAATTTGTTGGAAGGGCGCGGGTTCGATTTTGTCTGCGAGCCCAAGATTGATGGTCTGGCGGTAGCTTTGACCTACGTTGATGGCTTGCTTGTTACTGGAGCAACCAGGGGAGATGGCTACCGAGGTGAGGATATTACTCAGAATTTGAGAACCATTAGAAGTATTCCTCTCTCTGTGGCCAAGGAAGCCCCTCCTAGGTTTGAGGTTAGAGGTGAGGTCTACCTTCCCAAGGCTGGTTTCAAGCAACTCAATGAGGGGAGGGCCAAGGAGGGCTTGCCTCTTTTTGCCAATCCCAGGAACGCTGCTGCTGGCTCAGTAAGACAGTTAGATTCTGGCGTTACTGCCAGGCGTCCCTTGGATATATTCATCTATGGCTTGGGCCCGGTAGAAGGAAAGGCAGTGCCGGATAGTCACTGGGAGATTATGCAATGGCTTAAGTCTTTGGGCTTCAAGATAAACCCTGATATCGCTATATATCATACTATTGACGAGGTGGAGGAATGTTATGAACGGTGGGTGAGTATTCGGGAAAGCTGGCCTTATGAGGCTGATGGCATGGTGGTGAAAGTCAATCCTATTGCCCTTCAACAGGAATTGGGCAACGTAGCTCACGAGCCAAGGTGGGCTATTGCTTACAAGTTCCCGGCCATTCAGGGTACCACACGTCTCCTCGGCATTGGCATAAACGTGGGAAGAACAGGAAGCCTAAATCCTTATGCTATTTTAGAGCCGGTTCGGGTAGGTGGTGTGGTCATCAGCCATGCAGCGCTACATAATGAGGAAGATATTCGCCGCAAAGATATTCGTATTGGTGATTGGATCACCGTGCAGCGAGCTGGTGAAGTCATACCTGAGATTGTTGGCCCTATAGTCAGTCGCCGCACGGGGAAAGAGAGAGAGTTCTCCATGCGAGAAAAAACTTGGGAAATTTACAGAAAAAGGAAAGGCATTGCGGGGGAAGAAAAACCTCCCGACCATCCTATTTGTCCAGTTTGTGGCGCTGAAGTGATAAAGCTAGAAGATGAGGCTATGCATAGGTGTACCAATGCTGCCTGCCCTTCTCAAGCTCTGGAACGAATTAAGCACTTCGTTAGCCGGGGGGCTATGGATATTGATGGCGTGGGTGAAAAGCTATGCCAGGCTTTGTTCGAGGCTGGCTTGGTTAGGGACGTTGCTGATTTATATTATCTTACCAGGGAACAACTTCTAGGTTTGGAGAGGATGGCGGACAAAAGCGTCTCCAACGTGCTTGATTCTGTCGAAGGAAGCAAGAACAGACCCTTGGCCCGGGTTATTTTCGCTCTGGGTATTCTCCACGTTGGTGAGGAGTATGCCGAGCTGTTGGGGGAGAACTTCGCCAGCATAGACGACTTAGCTAAAGCTAGCCAGGAGGACCTTTTATCTCTTCCGTCAATTGGGCCCAAGATAGCCGATAGCATTGTGGCCTTCTTCAGGCAAGAAGGGAACAAGGGCATAATCGAGAAGCTGAGGAGAGCTGGGGTGAGGTTGGAGAAAGAGAAAGTTGCTGAGGCTAAGCGTGAAGAACTACCTTTGGCTGGATTAGAATTTGTCTTAACAGGAAAACTGGAATCCTTCGCCCGCTCAGAGGCAGAGGCAAAGATAGAAGCTTTGGGGGGTAAGGCGGGCTCAGATGTCACCAAGAAGACATCTTGCCTTGTCGTCGGCGCTGACCCCGGTTCCAAATTGGGCAAGGCTCAAAAACTGGGGGTAAAAACAATCAACGAAGCTGAGTTCCTCAAATTGCTAAATCAGAGCAACGCCTCATTTTGAATCTCTGCGATGACATCCCCAAAGAGCTTGACATAATAGTCAGGCAGCTCAGCTATGTTGAAGAACCTAGCATCCTCTGCTTCGTCCCCTGGAGCTAGTTCCCCACCTGTTACCTTTACCAGATATCTCACTATCAGCATATCTCCATAAATCTCTTTGTCTTCATGTCTAGCTACTCCGATTAGCTTTACTATTTCACCAGATACTCCAGCTTCTTCCCTTAGCTCTCTTAAACAGGCTTCTTCTGGCGTTTCTCCAATCTCGATGAAACCTGAGGGAGAAGCCCATATCCCTCTTCTTGGTGGCAACCCTCTTTTAATCAACAAGAACCTTCTATCTTTTACGGCCACTGCCAATGCTACTGGCAAAGGATTTTCATAATTAATGAAATCACAGTTTGGGCAGTATTTCCTCTCTCTGCCTTCGACTGTCCCTTTCTGAAGAGGCGCTCGGCAAATCGGGCAATAGTTATATTCCTTCATTTGCTTTTGCGGCAAGGACAAACAGATCGCCGTTTAGCCTATGATATCACGAAATAGGGAATATGGTTACAGGACTCGTCGTCAGTTTTGCTTTGCTAGGATGGCAGGCCCAAAATCGACCTCCATCATTGATATCTCACTCAACCCCGTGTGCTATACTCGTAGCCAGAGCAATTAGACATTCAAAACAGGGTTATTATCTTGTCCTGGGCCAGGGTTGCGGAGAGGTTGAGAAATGTCTATGGAGAGAATTGCCAATTTTGCCTGTAGTAAATCCAGACTTATTATTGTTGTGGTAGCCATCCTGAATATTGTTGCCCTAATCTCCTTCATCCGCTTCAATCTTGATACTGACTTTCTGAATTTTTTCACTTGGGGAAATCCCAGGATAGAGGAATACAACGGGCTGAATGAAAAATATCAAATAGGTGAAACTGTCGTGGTTCTGATTGAGCAAGACAGCTCCCTTCTTGATGAGCGGTATCTTCAGGAGGTCTTCCGTCTTCAGGAAGGTATTGAAGAAATGGATGGCGTGTATCAGGTACAGAGCTTCATTCCGTCGGAGATTCTGGTGCAGGGCACTATCTTTGATGTAGACCAGAAGTTCATTGCCTACCATGCTGACCTTCTGGAAGACTCTATCCAGGATAACTTGCTGTCAAGTCAACTTCTCTCCTCTGATGAAAGCAAGGGGGCGCTTATCGTAACCATGGAGTTGAACACTCCGCCCGCAGATGTGGTGAAGTCGCTAAAAGAAATAGTCAGAAACGAAACAGCTCTGAACCTTTCCCTGGCCGGCACCGAGACAATCAAAAGCACCCTTTGGGGCTACCTGGTAAGGATATTGCTCATTTTGCCGCCCAGTGCCATCTTCGTGGTATTGCTGATTTTCTTCGTGGTTCTTAAAAACCGCAAGCTTGCTATCCGGGCCATGATCCCCGCTGGTCTGGCTGCCCTGTGGACTGTTGGCACAATTCTCTGGAGTGGGCAAGAACTGAATCTGCTTACTGTCCTCAGTCCCATTTTTATTGTGGTGATTGGCTCAGCCGACGGGCTACATTATGTCAGCCACCTAATAGATAATCTTTCCCGCTACTCTGACCAGCGCAAG
>CAZJGF010000086.1:0-6816 GCA_964545665.1 uncultured Dehalococcoidales bacterium | reverse complement strand
ATTGGCAAAACAAAAGAAAGGAGGTAAGCTGTCACTAATCATATGAACCAGTACACTATATTGAAAAAGGGGCGGTGGCAGTATAGAATGTCTATGCTGCCGGAGGCGTTCCACATCAGAAATCTTTGATAGGACAATACCTCTAGTCAGGTAAGAATCACCAGTCCGAAAGCGCCGGGAAATGCTTCCATATACCCTACAATGCTTATTACAAGACATCAACCACTCACCGTGAAAGGTGGAAATCGGCTTGGGGAAAAGGCATAGTATTTTTTACGGCTGGGTGGTTTTAGCCGCTGCGTTTGTCATCATAGTGCTAGGCTACGCCATCAGAAACACATTCTCGGTCTTCTATCCCGTTATCGTAGAGGGATTCGGTTGGGGAAGAGGCAACACTGCGCTGATGTTCTCTATCGCTGTCCTAGTTTATGGCTTGATGGCACCACTGGTTGGCAGCCTCGTGGACAGATTCGAGCCAAGATTGGTTCTGACGCTGGGGGCCTGCATTATGGGAGGGGGCATTGCCTTGTGCAGCCTAGCCACAGCTCAGTGGCAGTTCTATCTTCTCTACGGCGTCATGGTAGCCATAGGCCTGAGTATAACAGGTTGGACTCCTCTTACCACCATAATCTCGAACTGGTTTGTTAAGAAACGTGGCCTGGTCTTTGGTATCCTGGGTGCTGGCTTCGGCATGAGCCTAGTATCGGCTTCCATTGCTCAGTTTCTGATTTCCAGCTTTGGCTGGCAGACTAGCTATATCATCATAGGTATCTTTTCCACTGCGGTTATTGTACCGTTGTGTACCATTCTTATACGCCGTCACCCCCGGGACAAAGGGCTTCTGCCTGATGGAATGCCTCGGGCATTAGCCAAGCCACAAAGCCTGCACGAGCCTCAAGTAGCAACTAGCTTGGAAAGGAAATGGAGCAATACCTCCTGGACACTTTCACGAGCAGTGAAAACCCATCAGTTCTGGTTGCTCTTCTTGATTAGCTTTCTTCACCAGGGCTTTGCTGAGCAAGCAGCAATAACGCATCAAGTTTACTTCTTCAGAGATGTGGGTTATGGGCCCATGCAAGCTGCCACCATCTACAGTGTATTCGGTGTGGCCTTCGTAGTCGGGAATCTGTGCAGCTCTTTCTCAGACTCTCTTGGGCGGGAGAAGGTCTACATACCAAGCTGTCTGATTGGCAGCGCTGCTGTGTGCCTACTATTCCTGATAAAGGACACATCCCAACCTTGGATAACCTTCGTGTCTGCCATCTGCTTGGGCCTGGGTTTGGGCACTGCGGTGCCTGTATTCTACGCCGCGGTGGCTGACCTATTTCACGGGAAGTACTTTGGTGCTATCCAGGGAACCATGATCCTGGGCTTTTCCCTAGGTGGTGCCCTCAGTCCATGGCTTGCCGGATTCCTCCACGATAAGGCTGGTAGCTATACAGTAACTTTGATTATTGTTCTGGCTTCCCTAATGATAGCTGCAGTGCTAATGTGGCTAGTCGCTCCGCGCAAGCTGAGGCCGATCCCCAGCCAAGCTGAATATAGCCCATAATAGAGCATACTACTAACCAGTGGGGAAGCTTGAGTTGACAAGGCTCAATCGATAAGCTGTAATAAGCCAGCATAACCAAAGGGAGGAGGCTAGCATGTCAATGCCAACTAGTGTTTTCCAGATACCATACGGCGATAGTACCATTCTAACAGAGCTACCCAAGAGAACCAGGGTCTTGCGGCAAACCAACAAGCCGCTCACAGCTCTCCCCGATCCTACCCAATCGGTTCGTGATGCCTTGAAGTCGCCAATCGCTCATGAGCCGCTATCCAAGCTGGTAAACTCAAAATCCAAGGTTACCATTGCCTTTGATGACCCTATCGCCTACCTTCCGAGGCAAAAGATGCCTGATTTCCGTGGAGTAGCCATTAAGGTGCTCCTAGAGGAACTCGATAATCTTGGCGTGGATCCTCACAATATTCGTCTGGTTTGCGCTGTAGGCCTGCACCGGAAATGGACTACCTGGGAGTTATCCACCATCATAGGAGAAGACCTAGCTTACCGACTTGGTCCGAGCAAGTTGCTCAATCATGATGCGGAGGACAAAGATAACCTTGTATTTCTGGGAGAGACTAGCCGGAATCAAGAAGTGGAGGTAAATCGTTTGGTCACTGAATCAGACCAGCTGATATATGTGAGCCAGCCTTGGTCTCATTTCAATGGCGGTTGGAAGTCAGTAGTCGTGGGATTGGGCAGTTACAGAAGCATACGCCACCATCATCGTCCCTTTCCCAAGGCCTCGGGTAAGTCCACAATGGATCCTAACCGCTCAGCCTTCCCAAGGTTGCTTAATGAAATGGGCGAGGTTATTGAGAAGGAACTGGCAAAGAATGGCCGCCGTGTTCTTATCGTCGAAGGAACAATGAACAACGCAATCCCACAGGAATTGGTCCAGGTTGTCGCCGGTCATCCGCCAGAGACGCACGCCAAAAGCTTAGCAATATTGCAGCAGCAACATGTGGTGGATGTAAATGGGCAATCCGACGTAGTGGTCTATGGTCTGGGCAACAACAGAGACCCCTATTCCAAGTTATCCATTATTAATCCCATTCAAGTGAGGAATCTAGCCATGTCCTACAGCTATGGCCTCTTCCAAAATGTTCCTTTGGTGAGGAAGGGTGGAATTCTCATAATGTGCCACCCTTGCCGAAAACAATTCCACGCGGTTCACACGCCCTCCTACACTGAGATGTTCGACAAGCTTCTTCCACATACCCAGGATGCCTTCGAACTCTGGGAACTCTATGCCGAGGAGTATGCTCATCGACCAGAGTTCGTCCACAAGTATAGATATGGCCATGCCTTCCACGGTGTTCACCCACTAATCCTGTGGGGGCAAGGAGCCTATGGCCTCAAGTATGTCAGCAAAGTCTTCCTGGCAGGAGCTACAGACTTCGAAGTCGCAAGAATGCTTGGCTTCCAGCCGTTTGCCTCAGTCGAAGAAGCGATAGCCCAGGCAGAGAGTTTGATAGGCAGAGATTGTAGCATCACATATCTTGATATGCCACAAAGCTTCATCTGTAATGTCGAATCGGCAGCCTCAGTATGAAGTTTACTAAGCCGAAAGAGGGGCTTGTGCCCCATGCATTGGACGTTCACTACGTATGTGGTGAACAACTTGACAAAATGCTAAACCCAGATGTCAACAAAGGCAATTAACTAAACAGTGAGCCGCCAGGGGCTCGAACCCTGAACCTGCTGATTAAGAGTCAGCTGCTCTTCCTGTTGAGCTAGCGGCCCACTGAGAAATAGATATTATCACTGGGAAGGGATAGAAGACAAGGCTGGGAGTAGACAAAAACCTCCTCCTGCCTTGAAGGCAGGAGGAGATAAATCAAAAGAGGAGGTGAAAGAAGTAGGTCAATTATCGAACTTTTGCACAGCTAAACTATGGCATAAACCACCTGAACGCTAACCGTGATTTTCAATTCTCCGGGACTTATAGGAGTCTCAGGGGCAGGTATAGGAGCTGCGCCAGCTTCCTCAAAGCCCCTGGTAACTTCTGGCCAATATACAGGCCCTTCAGAAATGTAAGTCGGTTTGCCCAGCTCAACACCGGCTGAATCAGCCAGTTGTGCCGCTTTATCCTTAGCATTCTCCATAGCCTTACTTCGCGCTTCTTCGTAGTATGGAGTAGGATCGCCCACGGTAAAACTTATGCTCTGGATGCGAGTCAGGTCGCCGCCGGCCTCAGCCACGGCCTCAATGATCTCTCCAGCTTTGTCCACCTCTCTTATCTTAGCGACTACCATATTAGTCACACGATAACCGACAATTTCCTCCTCCTCTTTGCGCTCATTCCACCTTGTCACAGGATAGATGCTGAACTGCTGTGTCTGGATATCTTCCTCAGCTACGCCATTGTCCTTCAATGCTTCCACCACTTTATTCATTGCCTCGCTTGCTTCTGTCTGAGCTTCAGCTACTGTATCCGCCTGAGCCTCGACGCCCAGACGCAAGCTAGCTAGATCCGGAATTGCCGTTACCTCACCTTGTCCAGTCACCCATATCCCGGTGTTCTGCTGCGGCAGTATAGAAATAATTTGCTGACTATTCTCATTCTCGCCCGTGCTAGCCATCTCCATGTACTCACAACCAGTGGCACTCAATGCCAGCACCACTATCAAGCAGGGAATCAACCACCACGCCTTTTTCATCTAAAACCTCCTTCCTCTCTCTATATATATAACGAGTATACTGGACTCTGGTTTATGCTAAAATAGCCTTCGCAAATGAGAATCCTCCGCGAAATCGCTATAACAGCCCTCATAGCTGTTGCTATCTTCGTCCCCCTCAAATCTACCATACAAGGCTACCGGGTGCAATATTCATGTATGCTACCAAGCATTGAGGACGGGGATTGGATCATAGTAAACAAGGCAAGTTATTCTTTTTCAGACCCGAAACGAGGAGATGTAATCGTGTTCAACCCACGCGAAGGCGTTGGTTCACAATACCCATTTATCAAGCGGATTATTGGCCTCCCTGGTGAGACGGTGGAGATCAAAAATGGCCAAGTTTTCATCGATAATACTCCGATAAATGAACCCTATGTCTTTCCAGAACCACCCCGAGCCAATACAGACTTCGGGCCCCAAACAATGGGCGACGACCAATACTTCGTTCTTGGAGATAATCGTAACAATAGCAATGATTCTCGTGCTTGGGGACCGATATCCCGAAGTGATATTATTGGCAAGGCCAAGTTTGTTTACTGGCCACCCAGCAAGTGGGGGCCAATAGACCATTATAGCTACCCATAGCAGGTTGAGGCAGCCGAGCCAAGATAGAAGGTTACACTCGGTTGGAGGTACAAATTGAGCGATGAAGTGATGAAGATATTCAAAAAGGCTGGAGCAGTCAAGGAGGGCCACTTCCTGCTTGCCTCTGGATTACATTCACCTGTATATTGGGAAAAGTTTCGCATCTTGCAATACCCAAATTATACCGAGAAGCTCTGTAGCCTTATCGCCCAGCACTTCAAAGACCAGAAGATAGATGTAGTTGCTGGACCGACCACCGGTGGCATCATCCTTGCCTTCGAGACTGCCCGACAACTAGGAGTCAGAAGCATCTTTGCTGAGAAGGAAGGAGAGACAAGGGTCTTCCGACGTGACTTTGATCTCACACCTGGTGAAAGAGTCCTCATCGTTGACGATGTCCTGACCACCGGAGGTTCAATCAGGGAGACAATGAGCGCAGTAGACAGACTTGGCAGCGCCATTATCGGCATTGCAGTGCTGGTTAACCGCAGCCAGGAAAAAGTAGATTGTGGTGTGCCTCTTTTTAGCTGCCTTCGTGCTCCTACCACGGTTTATCCACCACAAGAATGCCCTCTATGCGCTGCTCATATCCCTCTAGTCAAACCCGGTGGCCTGGGGTAGCCTTGCTGAATAGCGAAGCATCTCAAACGTTTACTCGTGGCCTGACGGCATGTCTCACAGCCAACTAAACAGCTCTCCTACCTTGGATATTTCGGATTTGTTTGAACCACCCGATACTATTATTTCAAAATAAGCAAGCGGCACAACAGGATATGGAAAAGCACTATGATATAATAGAGATACATAATGCATGTTACACAACACTATGGAAGCCTATTTTGAGGGGAAACTTCAGTGGTAGCAGAGAAGCCGTGGCTTAGATTCACCGAGGAAAACGTTGATAGGGTGCCTGAGGCGCAAGGAGTCTATGAAATAGCCTACGTCACCCTTGAGGGGAAAAAACTCTGGCGTTTGGGCAAGATTTCCAACCTGCACAAAAGACTATTAACACGATTGCACGAGCCAGAGCCGCCCGAGAACTCATATTTCAGGTACTACGAAGCAGGGCTGTCCCAAGACGTTGACGCCATAGCAGCTAAGATTTTCGATAGCTATAAGGGAATACCGCACCAAGAATAAGCGGTTAAGCGAGAGACCTGAATGGCGTTCATTTCACGACAGCGGCATTGCCCCAATGTGCGTAGACAAGTGGCAGTGAAGCTCTATCTCCACCTTTTTGACAGGAGTCCGTTGCTCCACTACACTATTCAGGCAGCTTTGAGGATTGACCAGCATCCGTTGCTGTGTTAAATTTTGACTGCGCCGAGGTAGCTCAGGTGGTAGAGCAGCGGACTGAAAATCCGCGTGTCAGCAGTTCGACTCTGCTCCTCGGCACTGGTTAGTATATATGCCGAAGTGGCGGAATGGTAGACGCGGCAGTCTCAAAAACTGTTGGGAGGCAACTCCCGTGTCGGTTCGACTCCGACCTTCGGCACTCAACTTGATGCCGGGTTGTGTAGCGGTAGCACGGAGGACTTTGGATCCTCTAGCCCTGGTTCGAATCCAGGCCCGGCAGCCAAAAGTGAAAGAATTGCATGAGTGGACAAAGAATTTGCCAAGAGCACCTGGATGCATAAGCAGGGGAAAAAGCGATTCAATATATGGTGGCCTGGCAAAATTTCCAACAGCTCAATCGGCATAACCAGTGGCTGTTGACCCAAAGCTAGTACACCGACTCCGCTCCCGAGTAGCTCAATGGTAGAGCAGGCGGCTGTTAACCGTCTGGTTGTAGGTTCGAGCCCTACCTCGGGAGCCATTTTGCTAGTATCCCCCAGCATTCGAAATTAATGACCCCAACTCCTTAGTCTTTAGTCTTAATTCTTGTGCCATTATACAAAGGAAAATTTGCGATTATCCTCGCTCTACAAAAAGCAAAACCCGAAACCATTCGTCCCATGAGTTCGGCTTTTTCAGAGATGTCACTAAGCATGTGAGTCAGTA
>CAZJGF010000085.1:0-6839 GCA_964545665.1 uncultured Dehalococcoidales bacterium | reverse complement strand
CGCTTCCTGAGATCTGGCCAGGTGACGGTGGTGGGGGTGATGCTTCCCTGGCCAGAGAAAAGTTAGCGGTAGCTGTTTGTCCTGATGCTACAGTTATGGTCTCGGAAGAGCTTTGGTAGCCATTGGCTGAGGCGGTGACAGTATAGGTCCCCTGGGAGACGTCGGGAATGGTGTAGCTTCCATTTGAATTTGTGGCGGCTGACGTTGTGCCGTTGTTGACTGTGGCTCCGCTTATGGCTTTTCTGGTATCGGCATCGGTGACGCTTCCTGAGATCTGGCCAGGTGACGGTGGTGGGGGTGGTGATGATGAGCCTTGCACCGCCTGGTAGGCATTGATGCGCCCATGGGCTACATTTATGCCGACATCATCGGAGCCATCTTCTATCCTCGACCTTACTTCGTCGTTAAGCCAGCCATTGCCATTGCTGTCGCTAGCAACGGAGAACACCAGACCGGCCAGGCCAGCGACATAGGGAGAAGCCATGGATGTGCCAGACATATAGCCATATTGACCATCGGTCTTAGTAGAATAGGCTGATCCAGGAGCGGCGACGTCTACCCAACTGCCATAATTTGACCATGAAGCCAGGTTGTCACTGGCATCGGTGGCGGCAACTGCTATGCAGTTATCGTAGTAGGCAGGGTAGAAGTAGCCGGAGCTTCCATCATTGCCAGCGGCGGCTACCACCACCACGCCGTGATTCCAGGCGTAGTCCACCGCCTGCTGCAGTGTTGAGGAAAAACTGCTTCCACCCAGGCTGAGGTTGATTACATCAGCTCCGTTATCTGTGGCCCAGACAATGCCCTGGGCGATCCAGGAGTAGTAGCCGGTGCCATCGTCATCCAACACTTTCACATTCATAAGGCTTGAGTTATAGCCCAAACCAGCAACGCCGACGCCATTATCGGTTATGGCAGCGGCAATGCCGGCAACATGGGTACCGTGATCATTACCTGGCTCCGCCGTACTACTACCGCTGAAGTTCGTCTTAGCCACTACCTTGGCTCCTAAATCGGGGTGGCTGCTGTCAATGCCGGTATCCAGAATAGCGATGCAGGTGTTAGAGCTGCCGTGGGTTATATCCCAGGCCTGGGCAGCTTCGACTTTGAACATACCCCACTGGTGATCGTCATCGAAATAGGGGTCATTAGGGACATCAACAACTTCCGCCACGTAATCAGGCTCAACACAACGTACTTTGCTATGGGAGCGATAAGCTTGGGACTTAGAGAACCTCTCGTGGTGAGGGACACTGACTACTTGGACGCCAAGTTCCGGAATGCTGGCCTCGAGTTCGCCTCCCAACTGCTGATGCACCTGAGCCATATCGCTCCCGCTCATGCCAGGCTCGAACTGGACTATGAAACGGTCAGAGGCAAGACTTTCCTCCTGGCTATCATCGGCGAATAGTGGCGAGGCAAAGCCTGCCAAACTAATCAGAAGACTGACAGCAATTATAATGGATGTAGCCTTCCACGTCTGCTTCATTTGTTACCTCCCAGAACTAGAACTTGATTAAGCGTTCTGCTAGCTAGGTCTTCGATGCTTCTTCACGCTTATGCAATACTAAAACCGCTCGAGGTGTTTGTGAATCACACAGAAGTCCTCTTTGGGCGGGAAATTAGTCCTACACGTGACCAAAGTTTGGCACCAAGTTTGTTAACCTCGTATTTGTGGGCAGTGAGGAAACCAACAAGGTTGGAGGATTCAGGGGAGAACAAGATACAGGCGTCAACCAAGCCAATATCGAGGTATCCCAGCCCTTGAGCTTTCCAGAGTTTATAGACTTTTTCTAAACCCTGTTATATACTTTAGCTGAGGCCATTCAAGGTCGGCAGATAGTTAACCGAACTGGGAGCAAGTGTAAAAATGAACTAGGAGGGTATCTGGATGAGATCAAGCCTTATCGGGAAGATCGAGAAAGCAAAAAGATATGCGCAAGAACCAGGCCGTGTGACTTTATCAAGTTTCACGGCCGATTTTCATGGAGAGAATGCCAGCCACAAGATGAGCTACGCCGAGGGGAAATGGCAATGTACCTGCGACTTTTTCTCTCAATGGGGAATATGCAGTCACACCATGGCATTGCAACAGATGCTGAGCAACATGCTGCCCAAGGAAGCCCTGGATTCCCCATTAGCAGATCAATCTTCAGACATATAGTCCAGAGCCTCGGCCACCACAAACAGAGAGCCGGTAACACAAATCAAGTCCTGTTTGCCCGCCAGTGACAAAGTTCGGGACAAAGCCTGAGCCACGTTCTCAACAACTTCTGGCTCAATACCCTGATTGACAAACTGAGCAGCCACGGTTGAAGTAGAGGCAGCACGAGGATGCGATGAGCTTGTGACCACCACTTGCGGCGAAAGGGCGACCAACTCTTTCACCATCCCTGATATGTCCTTATCACAGGATGTTCCTATAATGAGGAAGACCTGGTCATAATCGAAATATGTGTTGATGTTCTCCACTAACCTTCTTGTTGAGGCTACGTTGTGAGCGCCGTCAACCAATACTATAGGTTGGTGTCTTAGAATCTGAAATCGCCCCGGCCAGTCAACCTGAGCAAGCCCTCGGGCAATATCCTCAGCAGTAATTCTAAAGCCCAAAGAAGCTAAGACTTCCAGGGTGGCTACAGCAGTGGCGGCATTCTCAACCTGGTAATCACCTAACAGTGGGATAGTAATCTGGTAAGTGCTCATCTTGGCCTCGACCGTAAATGATTGTTGGCAAAGGTCGCTGGCCACCTCATGCCAGGTGACATCTTCGCCTACCCGAATCAAGCTTGCCTTTCGTTGATGGCAAACATCATCAATTACCCGGGCTACCTCTTCCGGCTGAGGAGAACTTACCACCAGGCTGCCAGTCTTGATAATGCCTGCCTTCTCATAAGCTATCTTTTCCAGGCTATCGCCCAGAACCTGAGTATGCTCCAGGCTAATAGGTGTGATAACACAGACTTCCGGTTCAGCCACGTTGGTAGCATCTAGCCTGCCACCCAAGCCTACTTCGAGCACCTGAAAGTCAGTTTGCCTCTTGCTGAAATAGTCAAAAGCCAGCACGGTCAACGCTTCGAAGAAGGTCAACTGCCTACAGGTAGAGTCGCGGCTCATTGCCTCAAAACAAGGCTTAAGCTCCGTCATTAACGAAGCGAACTCTTCCTCCAGGATTAGACTGCCGTTGACCCTGATGCGCTCCCTTAAATCGTGAAGATGGGGTGAGGTGTATAACCCCGTCCTATAGCCCGAGACAGTCAGAACTCTGGCAATCATCGCTGCAATGCTTCCCTTGCCTTTGGTGCCGGCTATATGGACTGTCCTAGCAGCTAAATGGGGATTGCCTAGGCGGTGTAGAAGCTCCTTCACATGCTCCAGGCTATAGTCAGCTGAGGCAAAAGATATGCCAGGAATCGTCTCATAGTCAACGAAGCTATGGAGATACTGCTCAGCCTGGCTATAGTCCATCTGTTTTCAATATGATTGACAATTATATCACCCCCAAAATTCCCATATATTGAAAAGATGGGGAAGAATGCCTACAATTTAGTTACTCAGAAGCTGGAGGCCAGAAAAAGATGAGCCAGGTATTCTACGAGGATGTCAGTGAAGGTATGGAGATACCGTCACTGACCAAACACCCCACAACGCGGCAGTTGGCGATGTGGGCTGGAGGCTCGGGGGACTTCTACGAGATCCACTACGATAAGGACTTTGCTAACAGGCAAGGGCTTGATGGAGTTATCGTTCATGGCAGGTTGAAAGCTGCTTTTATAGGTCAACTGATTACCGACTGGATTGGTACCGAAGGCAGTTTAAGCAAGCTAACTTGCCAGTATCGAGGCATTGATGTTCCTGAGCAAGATATAATTGTGAGAGGGAAGGTAACCAAAAAGTACATGAAGGATGGAGAGAACTGTGTAGAGCTTGAGGTGTGGACGGAAAATCCCAACGGAGAGAAAACTACGCCAGGCACTGCGCTGGTGGTCCTCCCCTCAAGGAGTCAAGTCTTCTAATTACAATCAACAAAGAAAGGAACCGAAGTTGACTAAGGGAAGCGCTACTCTGGAGGAACTGCAACAGAAAATAGGCACGGCAGCAGAGCCAATTGAATTTGAAATCGAAAAGGGACTAATCACCAGGTTTGTTCAGGCAGTAGGCGATTCCAATCCGTTATGGCAGGATGAAGAATATGCTAGAAAGACCAGGTACGGTGGCATCATTGCCCCGCCATGGCTTTTATGCGCCCTCATGACATTATCCCTCCCCGATTCTCGACCGGGGTCGGTGCCGCTGCCGGTGCCAGAGGTGCCACCACCCCGTGAGCACATACTCGACGGTGGAGAGGAGTGGGAGTTTTTCTTGCCAATGAGGCTGGGCGACACCATTACCTCACATAGCAAGCTGGTCAATGTTTTTGAGCGTGAGGGCAGACTGGGCAAGATGCTTTTCTTTGTTTACCAGTCGAATTACACCAATCAGCGTGGTGAGTCAGTGGCCAGAAGTTCCGGTACCCTGATCAACTATTAGAGGCAGAAGAAGTATAGTCATGTCCTTCATCACTAAGTTAGTTAACGCTGCCAGGGAAAATAACAGCTTGCTCTGCATCGGGCTTGACCCCAATCCAGACCTTATGCCCGAAGTGGACACCTTAGAGTTCAATAAGGCCATCATTGATGCCACTCATGACCTGGTATGTGCTTATAAGCCTAATATGGCTTTTTATGAAGCTTTAGGAATCGAAGGACTCACCGTCTTAGAAAAGACCGTTGCCCATATACCCCGTGATATTCCCATAATTGGCGATGCCAAGCGCGGCGACATAGGCAATACCGCCAAAGCCTACGCCAAAGCCCTTTTCTCAACTCTCGGCTTCGATGCCGCCACAGTCAACCCCTACCTTGGCTTCGATTCCATAGAGCCGTTCATCAGCTACCAGGACAAAGGAGTGTTTATCCTGTGCCGCACATCAAACCCCAGTGCCGTGGATTTCCAGAATCTTCACTGCAATACTGGTTCTTCGCTCTACGAAACGGTGGCACACAAAGCCAACGAATGGAATATCTATGGCAACATTGGCTTGGTGGTGGGAGCCACCTACCCTGAGGAACTAAAGAAGATTCGCTCAATCTGCCCTGAAATGTGCTTGCTTATTCCCGGCATTGGTGCGCAGGGTGGCGACTTAGCTTCAGCAGTTAAGTATGGGGTAAATGCCCGGGGAGAAAAGGCAATTATCAACGTGTCAAGGCAGATTCTCTACGCTTCAAAGGAGAAGGATTTTGCTGAGGCAGCCAGAAATACCGCCGAGAGAATCCGCAACCAGATCAACTCTTGCCTCAAGGCAGAGTGACAACAAGCGAAGGGCTCAGAATGGCCAAGCTGTCTTTTGCAGGGATAAGCCCCGTGCTACGAGCACCCAAATTGTAGTGGCGGGGTTAATCCCCGCCACAGTCAGGGACGAGCTCCAGTCCTTCGGCTCAGGATGACAGGAGGCGAAGGACCAAGAATGCTGGGAAGGATTGTTAAACGACCACAATGACTTCGGATATAAGAATTGGCGATGTAGTCAGATTGCGTAAGCCACACCCCTGCGGCAGCTACGAGTGGGAAGTGGTGAGGGTCGGCGTCGACATCGGCCTTAAATGCCTTAAATGCCAGCGGAGAGTTCTTCTGGAGAGAGGCACATTCGAGAGAAGGCTAAAGGAAGTGGTCTCCCAAAAGTAACTAGCTATCCAGCGAGGAAATGGAGGCAAAAGTTGTGGTTTACTTCGGGAGGGGAAACGTGGTATAAATGAACTTAAGCTAGAGTATATGCAAAGCTGTAATTAAGAATCAAAGGTGGAAAATGAAAACGTACATTCTTAAGGTGGTGATTGAGGAGGACCAATTTGAAGATGGAAGAATGGCTTACCACGCCTATTGCCCAACTTTAAAAGGAGCAAGCACCTGGGGCTATACTAGGGAAGAAGCCCTGAAGAATATAAGGGAAGTAGTTGAAATGACCATCGAAAGTATGATTGACCACGGAGAGCCAATCCCGGAGGAGCCAGAGGTTCAAGTTTCCTCCGAGCCAAGAGTAGCAATAACTGTATGAGCAGGATTGACTACTCAAAGCTCTGAGCTTTAACTGCAAGAAGATTCGCCAGTGCCTTAATCAAAGATGGATTTCATCTTGACCGAATATCAGGCTCCCATCACCAATACCTTCATCCATATAAAGGAAGGGTGACGCTCTCTTTTCACCATGCCAGCGATACTTTTCCTCCTAGAACATTGAAGACCATAGTTCAAGACGCCGGATGGAATGAGGAAGATCTAAAGCGGCTGAATCTCTTGAAATAGTCACAATCTATCAACACAAAAAGAGCCATTTAATTGTCTCTTCACCGAGCCTGCTATCCTACATGCCAAGTGAACGGGATTCCATCTCCTGACTAGACTGGCGGCTCGATTTCAATGGGCTGATTGAAGTCATAGTACTTCGCTAGTGAACTTGTCATCCACTTCTCTTCCGCGGGCCTCGATGTTGATTCCATATCCGACTTGATTTGTCGAATCAGGAAATCATCTTTGCCAATCCAGCGTTCAACATCTGTCCTCCATTCCGTGCTGACCTCAACCTTTCCCCGGTAGCGAAAACACTCCACACCAGCAATCTCCTCGCCTGATAGTTCTTCTACATCAACAAGTGAGTCGGGGTGCTGAAACACTTCCTCTACGTAGGCAGCACACCATCTCGTGCTAGTGGCACCATCTTCCCCCTGCAGAGGCATATTACATAATCGCGACTGCATTCTATCCGAATCTCGGCTATACTGCCTTTCTTCAATGTTGATAAACTC
>CAZJGF010000084.1:0-7000 GCA_964545665.1 uncultured Dehalococcoidales bacterium | reverse complement strand
TAAGGACACTACGCCCTGAACGTAGCGCGTCTGCCTTTCCGCCACTTCGGCTTCTAAAAGTCTGTCACAAATTCTTTTCTTGCCACGGACACAAAGATAATCGCCAATAACCCCAGCAAATTAAACGGAAGAAAAGCGCAAATGGCCCCGGCTAAGGATAAGCCGAAACTTTTCCTTCGTACCGCGCATACCCCGCCAACTATCGCTACTATTCCCAATACGGCCACAACGATCCCTACCATGACTATCCATTTTGGGATTCCAGCTATGCCGAAGGTATCCCAAAAGCCCGGAGCGAACGCAAACTCTGGATGCCAGAATGGTATGCTAAGCGTCGTTAAAGCAGCTATCAGCCCTCCAGCGATTACCTCGAATGCCCCCGCTATTATGCTCAGAATTCCACCAGCGCTAAGCAAACCACCTCTCCCATTGCCGTCAACCATCTTTTCACCTCCTTATTACACTCTTACTGCCCTACTTTCCTAACTAGCGCAACTTGTTGGTGAGTCCTTAAGCTTCGTCTGTCCTGCAATAAATATACCGCTCACTGAAGCAAAATGCAAGACATTCTACTTGGGGCAATATTGACCAGTCTGTTGGATACGGCACCCAGCTTAACTCAGAGCAAGCTTAGCAGGCTGCCAACTCTAAGCCTATCCGAGCTGCTCTATGGCTCAATGTCTCATCTGGTATTTCTGCTATCTTGCCAGCCAGCCACCATCAACATTCAGTACAACACCATGTACATAATCCGATGCCGATGAGGCCAAAAAGACGGCAGCCCCTTTAAGGTCTTCCGCTGTCCCCCAATGACCAGCCGGGATCCGGTCAACAATGGCTTTGTTGCGCACTGGGTCGTTTCTGAGCGCTTCTGAAAGCCTGGTAGCCATGTAGCCGGGGGCAATAGCGTTCACGTTTACTCCGTGTTTGGCCCATTCATTTGCTAGCGCCTTGGTGAGCTGGCCGATACCACCCTTGCTGGCAGCGTAGCTGGGAATCAAGATTCCACCCTGAAAAGTCAACAGCGAGGCAGTAAAGATTATCTTGCCCGACCCTCGAGCAACCATATCCTTCCCAATTTCACGGCTCAGGATAAAATGGGAACTGAGATTGACTTCCATGGTTGTATCCCAGTAATCGTCCGGATGCTCTACGGCTGGTTTGCGAAAGATTGTGCCTGCATTACTCACCAGGATATCGATTACTGGATTGTCGGCTTTTGCACGGGAGATAAGCCGGTAAGTGGCCTTCCGATCAGCGAAATCGCACTTGTATCCTTTAAACTTCCGGCCTAGGGCCACGACCTCCTGTTCGATTTCGCTCCCGGACTCCTCCAGAGTGACACTTACGCCGATAATGTCAGCGCCAGCTTCGGCGAGGCCCAGGGTTATGGCCTTCCCGAGGCCATGTTTGCAGCCGGTAACCAAAGCTACCTTTCCATCCAGTCTGAATTGCTCCAATATGCCCATTTGCTTTCCTCCTCTGTCTTTATTAGTCGCTGCACTTCAATAGCACCTTCATGAAGTTGGCCCCTTTTTGAATCTCTTCAAAGGTGGTCTGTAGTTGATCCAGGGAACGAATGTCGGAAATAAGTCGGTCGAGGGGAAGTGTCTTGGACGCTACCATTTGTATTGCTGCTTCAAAGTCCTGGGGGGCGTAGTTCCTGGCACCGCAAACTCTTATCTCTCGCCATAGAATCCGGCGGAGGTCCACTAGGGCCGGCTCGGCAAAAATGCCCACAATCACGATCCGGCCTCGGGTTCTGACCAGCCGAGTCATCATTTCGGCACCACTCGGCGAGCCGGTAACCTCGAAGACGACGTCAGCACCTGCTGTACGTGTCTGCCTCTCCACATGTTCGGGGACATCAGTTTCCAGAGGATTTACTGCATCTATGCCCAATTCGTGAGCGAGATCCAGTCGAAACTTATTTATCTCCAGAACGATGACCCTGGCCCCCTTGGATTTTGCCACCAAAGCTACCAGTGTGCCTATAGGGCCTGCGCCTTCCACCACTACGTAGTCTTTATCTGTGACCTCCCCATAACGCACGTCATGAGCTGCTACTGCTATCGGTTCGACCATGGCGGCATGCCTCATGTCTATGGATTCAGGCAAATGATGCAGGGTGTGTGCCGGGACTGTCCACCAGCCCTGAAAGGCGCCAGGGGAATCAATGCCAACGAAATTGAGATTGGGGCAGATATTATAGTGTCCCAGTTCACACGCTGGGCAGTTACGGCAAGGGTCTAATGGGCGCACCACGACGGCGTCGCCTACTTTGAAGCCCCTGACGCCCTCGCCGAGTTCGGCAATCTCACCAGACATTTCGTGACCAATAACCTGCGGCAACTTAATCCGCTTGTCCATATGCCCCAAATAGATATGATTGTCGGTGCCACAAATGCCAGCGTAAGCCACCTTAAGCTTTACCTCTCCCGGCCCGGGAGCCTGCGGCCGAGACTCACCCACACTAAATGTCTTATTTCCCTCGTAGTAAGCTGCTTTCATGTGTCCTCCCTCCAATACATTACCGCTGCAGTAATAAGGAAATCTCGAACCTTTTTCCTCAGCATTTCTCGCCTAAGTATACCATAACTGAAGGCCAAATTTTGTTCGATGTGGTCATTGACGCTGTCAGCAATTCCCCTTCTTCTACCATCGCAGGGCCCTTGCCAGAGGCACCAGTCTCCCAAAGTTGGCAAGTGCACGTTGAGGCGGGTGTAGCATGCATGGTTTTCTGCTGGCAGGCTTTCCGTGGTTTGTCTGCTCTGCGCAGCGGGTCAGCTACAGCATAACTGACGAGGATAGGGCAGGATTCCTCAGGCTGCTGGAGATAGGTTAATCGCCTTTGTTGCTGCTTGGCACACAGCTACATCTTTTTCAGGTGTTCCACCACTTACACCGATTCCGCCGATTACGCTATCGCCGTCCTTGATAGGCAGGCCGCCAGCAATAGTGGTGAGGCGATCATTCCAGTTTTCTGTGTTGAAGCCGAAACCCGGCGTTGCTGGATTTCCAAACTTATGTATTTCAGAGCTTGGCATCCTAAAGGCAAGTGCACTCCACGCTTTGTCTCGAGCAATATCTAAGGTGGGGGCCAGAGCACCATCCATTCTCTCAGCGGCAACTAACCAACCATTCTCATCGACAATGGCAATACTGCAAGCGTTGCCTATTCTTCTGGCCTCATCAATGGCTGCGTAAATCATATCCTTTGCCACGTCCAGCATTACTTTCATAACTAACCTCCGATACTATAAACCTTGTTAAGCTTCAATCATCATAGAGGGCGGAAAATCCTGCCTGGCTAACTGTATTATCGTCTTCAGCACTGGGACAGCCACTGGTGCCAATTCCGCCTATGACATTAAGGCCGAGGCCTGTGCCAACCTCTCGAATAGGAATCCCTCCGTGGATGGCGCATAATCTTCCCCTGTGCCTGTTTGCTATCCCGATTGCATGTGCTCCTAATGGGAGTGTTGCTGCCACCCGTGGGTCGATGAACCTACCCAACATCAATGTCGGCATTCCCATGGCAAGTGCTGACCACGCCTTCTCAATGGCGATATCTGTGGTTCCCGGTGGCGCTCCATCTGCTCGATGAACGGCGATTACTGCTCCCGATGCGTCAACAACAGCTATGCTACATGGAAATCCAACTATTTCCACGCTATACCTTACCGCAGCCTCTAGCATCTTTTGGGCCATCCCTAAGGTTATCTTGGTTATATGACCCCTCTGGTCAAAGATTGTTTCTTTGTCTGTCACTCGCTCGGTTACTCTTTCCACGTAAATACTCCTTTTCTAGGCAAATGTCGCCTTGCTAGCTGTCAGGAAGGCAAATCACTGGTAGCAACTACGTTAGAGCCAGTATCTAATAGGTTAGCAACAAGTATATCGCCTGCTTTTAGCCTTGGCTTTGCCCTCACCTTCGCCAAAACACACATGCCTTCGGTCAATCTTGTCTTTGGTATTGCTTTATCAGTCCTTACCGATAATAGAGGCTGGGAGCTATTTTGGGTGAGAACGGTAGCCGTTAACACTCTCACCGGATTCTTGTATTCTTCTATGGCATACTTCTTACCTTCCTTACAGGCGTTGCCGGTAACCTCGGTCACCTCTTCTGTGTCACCTACAGCCAATGTCACCTCGCAACCCAAGGGACAACCGACACAGGTTACATGTTCCTTTCTTGCCATCCTAGCTGCCCTCCTTTGCGACACAGTCTACCACTATTTCTCTTGTTCCTTCCTTCACCTTCTTGAATTCACCAGCAGGAATCTCCAGCTTTTCCATCGAGCTGGGCTTCACTGCCAGCTTAACTTTGCCAGTCATAACATCTCCTATTCTAATTCTGACGGTTCTTTCTGGTTCCTTGACTCGCATATAAAGAGTCACGTCGTCTTCTCCACTGATAGTATGAGGCACAATGTATCTGATGTTTCTTCCTGGTTTCATTTCTATCTTTCTGCTCGGCAGTTTTTCACCTTTGGCAAATGCAGCCGCGCTTTCTCCTGCAATTTCACTTTCCCAAGTTACATTGTCGACTAAGTCATGCACGTGTACCACATTCCCTCCAGCAAATATGCCAGGTATGCTAGTTTGCCTTGCCTCGTCAACAACAGGCCCCCCCACAACGGGATCCAGTTCTACTCCTGCCATTAAGGAAAGCTCATTTTCCGGGATAAGCCCAACAGAAAGCAGAAGGGTATCACACTCCATCTTCTGCTCCGTGCCCGGCACAGGATCAAGGCTTTCGTCCACCTCGGATACTGTCACCGCTTCTATTCTGGGAAAACCATGAACCTTGCTAACGGTATGCTTCAAAAGAAGAGGAATGTCAAAATCATGTACACACTGAACCTCATTTCTGATCAGTCCTCCCACATACGGAAGTGCTTCCACTACTGCCTCTACTTTTGCCCCTTCGAGGGTCAATCGGCGAGCCATGATCATCCCGATATCCCCCGACCCCAGAATTACTATCCTTTTCCCAGGAACAAAGCCGTCAACATTAACAAACCTTTGAGCTTGCCCTGCAGTGTAGATACCAGTTGGTCTGGTGCCATGGATATTGATGGCAAACCTGGTTCTCTCACGGCAGCCCATGGCTAAAACGATTGCCTTAGGTTTAAGGCTGGAATAGCCTTTTCTGCTGCTGGCTACCTTCATTGTATGCTCGGCGGCTAGTTCCAAGACCATAGATTCCAGCTCTGCATTCACTTTCAAATCCATCGCCTTTTCAATAAAGCGGTCTCTATACTGTGGGCCGGTGAGATCTTCCCCAAAGTAAAGCAAACCAAAACCATTGTGGACGCATTGGTCCAGCAATCCACCTAAATGCTCGGCGCGCTCAAAAACAACTACATTTTCTGCCCCTGCCTCCTTCGCCTTTATGGCAGCAGCCAGTCCTGCTGGACCTGAACCTATAATGGCTACATCAACTTCTTGTTGCAAATTGACTCACCTCCTTCTAATAGCTCTTTGTCTCTGTAGAGCAACTCCTGGGATTTGCCACCCGCCATGGTCACCTCCTGCTCGGAGATTCCCAGCTCTCTAGCTAGAATGCTAATTACACGAGAGCGACAGAAACCAGATTGACATCGTCCCATGCCGGCTCTCGTCCTGTATTTGATTCCATCCACTGTAGTTGCCCCTCTCTTAATCGCCTCAACTATTTCTGCCTCGGTTACCGTTTCGCAGCGACAGACTACATGGCCATATTTTGCATCCTGAGCAATTAGCTTCCTCTTTTCGTCATCGGAAAGCTGGCTGAAATCGGTCATCTCTTTGCGCTTGGGATTGAAGTCAGCTCTTTCCACCAAACTGAGCTCTTGGTCGGCAAGCAACTTGACTATCTCCCTAGCTGTTGCTGGACACGCACTTAGCCCGGGGTAGCCGATAGTAACGTTAATGAATCGTGGCACTGTAGGCGAAGCTTCAACAACACAGTCATGCCATCCCAGCTCAAAGTTTTTCATCATCATGAAGCCAACGAAGAACTTGATTACATCCTTTTCCGATATGGCAGGCACCATATCCTGCACCCTCTTTAGGGCTACCTCAGCCATTTCTCTCGTTGTGGAAAGGTCATCTCTCTTGGCCTGCATGAGTTGAATGCCAAATATTATGTTTCCATCTACCGTAGGTTCAACAATGTTCATCTCTCCAGGAGCAGGAGCTACACGCCATATATTGTGCCTGACCAGTCCCCCTACTCTCTTATCCAGGATGCCTAGATATCCTTTGATTGGATAGACAACGAAATTATCGGCATTTACCATGCGGGCTACTTTGTCCACGTATACCCCGGCAGCATTGACAATGAATCTGGTCCTAATAGGGCCATTATTGGTCCTTACTTCAAATTCCTCCACTCCTCGGGATATATCTATTACCTTTGTGCCCAGCATGGTGTGGACTCCATTCTGCTTGGCATTTTCTGCTAAAGCTATGTTTAGCTTTACCGGATCAATGATGGCTGGCACCGGGTCGTATAAAGCTCCTAGCGCCTTCTTACTCAGGTAAGGTTCCATGTCGAAGAGGGTGTCGCGGTCGATCCACTGGTGCGATGTGATACCAACTTGTTCCGCCCTTGATTTCATCTTCCCAAACTTCGACTTCTGCTCATCGTCCATAAAGACACCGAGCATACCTACTCTTTTGAACGATACTTCTAACTCTTGACAGAGGGGTTCCATCATGGGGATGCTATCCCAAACGAGTTTACTTCTATGGTATTCCTTCCTGAATTCGAGGCAATCGCCTCCCTGACACACTAGGCCAATATTAGCCTTTGTACTGCCCCAGCCCCAATCAGTCTCTTTCTCAACTAGAGTCGTATCAACCTTGTATTTCGACAACTCCCTGGCTGTAGCCGCACCAAGAATTCCACCGCCGACGATTAGGACCTCAGTCTCGTGCATGCTCATAGGCCGTCTCCTTTCCTTAAATGGAAGATTATATCTTCGCCGGTATCTCCAGTCAATTGTTCTTC
>CAZJGF010000083.1:0-7022 GCA_964545665.1 uncultured Dehalococcoidales bacterium | reverse complement strand
AGTATTTGCATCTCTTATTAATTCATGCTATATTGTATTCCAGTAAAGTGGGTAAGAAACCCACTTTTTTGCTAAGTCTGATTAGGTTAAACAGAAATGAAGACGGAGTTTATGGCTGCTATTACTCAACTCTCAGCTGAGAGAAATCTACCTAAAGAGGTAGTTCTGTCAGCTTTGGAGGCAGCGCTTGTTTCAGCTTATAAAAAGCATGTATTCTCTCCTGAACAGGACGTTACAGTTAAGATCGACCCTGAATCTACCAATATTAAAGTCTATACTAGAAAAGTCGTAGCTGATCCAGTTACAGACCCGCACAAAGAGATCTCCTTCAGTGAGGCCCAAGAACTGCGCCATGAGGTTCAAGTTGGCGAGGTAGTAGAGGTAGAATCCACACCCAAGGATACTGGGCGTATTGCTGCTCAAGTGGCAAGACAGGTTGTTTTGCAGCGGTTGCGCGAAGCGGAGCATTATGCAATCTACGAGCAATTTGCTGGAAAGGAAGGTGAAATCGTAACGGGGACGGTTCAATTTATCCAACCTAAGCAGATTCATGCCCTTTTAGGTAAGAGAGAGGCAATACTTCCTCTCAATGAGCAAATGCCCAACGAACATTACCACGCAGGACAGCAACTCAAGTTCTATCTTTTGGAGACAAGCCAAGGAGCTAGAGGACCGCGAATAGTGCTTTCTCGATCTCACCCGAATTTAGTACGTCGCCTTTTTGAGCTAGAAATCCCCGAATTTCAAAGCGGGGTTTTGGAGCTAAAAGCCATAGCTCGCGAAGCCGGATACCGAAGTAAAGTGGCAGTAACAACCCACCAAGAAGGCGTCGAACCAGTAGGTTGTTGCCTTGGACCTCGGGGTATCAGACTGCAAAGCATCATTAATCAACTAAATGGTGAGAAAATAGACGTAATTCAATGGCACGCTGAGCCCAAGATATTCATTTCCAATGCCTTAAGCCCAGCTCAAGTGGCAAGTATCGAACTTGATAAGGCAGAGAATGCAGCCACTGTGGTTGTCCCTGACAAACAGTTGTCTCTAGCTATAGGAAAGGGTGGACAAAACGCTAGGCTAGCAGCCAAACTCACAGGTTGGCGAATTGACATTAAGAGCGTCTCTGCCGCTGAAGCAGAAAAGGCAAGTTTACCACAACCCGCTCCCGAACCATTAGAAGAGGATGAGTTGCTTTCTGCTGTGATAAGCGAAACTCCAGAAGTGGAGCCCCTTAACCAAGATGAAAGAGAAAGGCTAGATGCACTTTTGGCTAGTGATGTATTTGGATTAGCCGTGGAAGCCACTCCTGAGAAACAGGAAGAAAAAAAACAGCTTCGCTTTGCTGAGGATATTATGCTGGGCGCAAAGAAAGACATAAAGTTGGAAAAGGAGAAACCTAAGGGCAAGGGATACAAGAAACGAAAGGTTTTCCTTGAAGATGATACGCAAGAGGAGTAAACATATACCGCAACGTACTTGCATTGCTTGCCACCAGAAGAGAGACAAGAAAGATTTGATCCGTTTAGTGCGCACTAGCAATGGAAACACAGAAGTAGATCTATCTGCCAAGAAGCCAGGCAGAGGTGCCTACTTGTGTTCACAAAAAGACTGCTGGGAAATAGGGCTAAAGCGAAATCACCTAGAACACGCCTTGAGAACAAAACTTAGCGATGAGAATCGCCAAGCTCTACTGGAATACAGCAGTAGCTTGCTAAGGGGAAACTAGATGAGTAGAAATAATTCAGAGCTGATGGCCAATCAAAAGGAGAGAAACACAGCTGAAATGAATCAGGCAGCTTTGCCCCAAATTGAGCTTCCGCCTTCTGTAACCGTGAAGCAACTGGCTGACAGCTTGAAAGTAGAGCCGGTGAAAGTCATTAAGCAGCTTATGCGACGGGGTATCATAGCCAATATTAATCAACCCATCGATTTTGATACTGCCGTTATGCTAGCCCAAGATTTTGGCTACAAAGCCCAGCCCAAAATAGAGCGCTACATCTTACCTTCTCACAAGAAGGACGCCGGGGGTAAATTACAAGCCCGTCCTCCAGTAGTTACCGTGATGGGACATGTTGACCACGGTAAGACAACTCTCCTTGATGCTATTAGAAAAACTAATGTAACTGCTCATGAGGCTGGAGCCATTACCCAACATATTGGTGCCTATCAGACTACGGTGGATGGACATAAAATCACCTTCTTGGATACTCCCGGGCACAGGGCTTTTACTGCCATGAGGGCTCACGGGGCACGAGCAACTGATATTGTGGTTCTAGTGGTTGCTGCCGATGATGGTGTTATGCCTCAGACTATAGAGGCTATCAACCACGCCAAAGCCGCTGGGGTGCCTATAGTGGTTGCCATTAACAAGATTGACAAGCCTGGTACCAATAGCGATCGTATAAAGCAGCAACTTGCCGATTCAGGGTTAATCATCGAGGAATGGGGCGGTGATGTTGTTTGTGTTCCTATCTCAGCAAAGAAAGGCCAAGGAATTTCAGATTTATTGGAAAACTTGTTTCTTGTTGCTGACATATTGGAGCTAAAAGCTGACCCTGATTGCAACGCGGAAGGCGCTGTTATTGAGGCTAAGCTCGATAAGACTAAAGGCGCCTTAGCTACCCTTCTAGTTCAGAAGGGCACTCTCAGACTAGGCAATATTGTGGTAGCTGGCAATACCTGGGGCAGAATCAAAGCCATGTTCAACGACCAAGGAAAACGAATTAAGAAAGCGGAACCATCAACCCCGGTGGAAGTCCTAGGCATGAACGGTGTACCAAAATCAGGAGAAATCTTTATTGTATTTGATAGTGAGCATCAAGCGCGGAATACGGTGAGTAAGCAAGAGGCTAAGCATCAGCATGCGCCTTTAAGCCTAAGTACCCTTTCCAGCCAAATAGGCAACGGGCAACTAAAGGAGCTTAACATAGTCTTGAAGACAGATGTTCAGGGTAGCATCGAGCCAATAAAGAACTCCATAGAGCGACTAAATACGGAAAGGGTTAGAGCCAATATTATCCACGCTGCTAGCGGCAGCATCACAGAGAGCGACGTGCTCCTAGCCTCAGCCTCGAAAGGCGTCATTATCGGATTCAACACTAGTACTGCACCTGGAGCACAGCAGCTAGCCGAAGCAGAGGGAGTAAGCATTCAACATTACGATGTAATCTACAGGTTAGAGGAAGATGTAGGAAACACGCTGAAGGGAATGCTTGAGCCAACTTATGCCGAAGTGCTTGCGGGGCGCGCTGAGATACGAGCTATATTCCCTAGCAGCAAGCAAGGGAATATAGCAGGAATCTATGTTAAGGAGGGCAAGATCTGGCGAGATGCCAGAGCCAAGATACTGCGACAGAACGAGGTAGTTCAGGAAGCTCAAATCTCCAGCTTAAGACGTTTCAAGGAGGATGTTACCGAGGTAGCTGCTGGCCTTGAATGCGGCATAGTTGTAGAGGGATTTATCGACTTCCACATCGGCGACGTTGTCGAGCTTTATAGAAAAGAAAAGGTAAGCTAAAACACCTATATCTAGTCCCCTTAGTTGAACTTCGCTTACTTCTTCGAGGAGGCTAAATGTCTAGACGAACTGAGCGATTAAACAAAGTTATTAAGCAAGAAATCAGTAAATTACTTGAGCGCGAGGTCAACGACCCAAGATTGAGCAACCTTATTTCCGTGACACAAGTTTCACTCTCAACTGACCTTAAATATGCCAAGATATTTGTTAGCATCCTAGGAAACGAAAACAATAAAACAGAGATGCTAGCAGGTTTTAATGCTGCTTCCGGGTTCCTACGCAGAGAATTGGCCTCACAGTTGAGGTTAAGATACGCTCCACAGCTTAGCTTTTATTATGATGATTCTATTGAGCGGGGAGCAAGGCTGCTAGAACTAATCGGGCAAGTTAGCAACGATAAATAGCCTGTTGCTTAGTTCTTGGCTAAGACGACTTCCTATTCAATCCCACATAATCTTTTTGCAGCTTTTTTCTTCGCGTCCAAATTGATCTGCCTTTGAATCATAATCCTCTGGGCCTGTGGCGAGCCTGCTCCATGCATAGATTCAGGTAGATAACACGCTGCTCCAAGCCCCATGGTAAGGCTTTCAATCAGCCGCAGCATGCGAATACGGTGCTCCACAGGAATACCCTCAACACCTCTTAGATACTTGGCCACATATTTGCCTATCTTAGGGTCTCTAAAGTCTTTTTCAGAGGGCATGGTTACTACCGAACCACCAGCGATCTCATGTGCCATCTTAGCCAGTTCATAGGGAATCCTAGTTACATGTAGTTTGGTGATATTGGCCATTGCAGTATTCACATAATAGGTCCCAGAAGGTTCTTTATGACCTTCATAAGCACAGGCAAGGCTGCAACAGAATATAGTCTCATTAAGATGGTTCATCTCAGTGATTTTGTCCCTAACATGAGAAGCTTGGGCAACACCATTATACTCAGCAATCGCCTGGGCAGCACCGATTAAGACGTCACCCATTCCTGCCTTACAAGCGTAACTCTGACGATGGTATGAGGCGAATTTCTCCACTAGTTCGGCGGCGAACTCGTATTCCTTATACAGGAACACTCGCTCCCAAGGAACAAATACATTATCAAAGACAACCATGCACTCTTGCCCTCCATAATAAATGTTACCAACATCAAAGGTTTCACCCTCCATCTTTCGAGTATCACACGGTTGTCTGCCATAAATATATATGATGCCTTCAGTATTGGTTGGTATGGCAAAAGAGATAGCATAGTCCTTATCTGCCTCCCACATAGCTCTAGTCGGCATGACGATGATCTCGTGCGAATTCAGCACTCCTGTTTGGTGCATCTTGCTGCCGCGCACCACAATACCGTCTTCACTCTCCTTGACTACATGAAGATATTGGTCCGGGTCAGGCTGCTCAGCAGGGCGAAGGCTTCTATCACCCTTGGCATCTGTCATAGCAGCGTCACAAGCAAGGTCATTTTCCTGCACATATTCCAGAAATTTCAAGAAACGTTTGCTATATTCTGTTTCATATTTCTGGTCAATGTTATAAGTCACCATAGATAGGGCATTCAATGCATCCATGCCAGCACAGCGCTGAAAACAGGCACCCGTATAGCAGCCTAGCACCCTCCCCATCTTCGACTTGTTGACTAGGTCATCAGTGCTTTGATGGATATGAGTAAAACGATTGATCCTCTTTCCGGTCAGGTGAGAGGTCGCTGTCATAACATCCCCATGGGCAAGTTCATAGGTCGCTGCCATTGCATTCACTGAGGGCCTGATAATAGGATGATCCACCACATTCTTAACCCGTTCCCCAAACATGTAAGCCTCAAGTTTCAGTTTTCTCAAGCTTGCAATATATTCTTCCTTGGTCTTCATTACTAACCTCCATAATTACTTCTCATAATAGCTCTAATAGATGGCCACAGAATGTCATCTTTCTCACTACTGCTGACAATCCATACTATTCCTGCATCACAGTCATCATAAGAGGGCTCCTCAGGAGCATATTTACCATCCATTGGCTCCAACTATATCTGGCATTTATCTCGTTGGCGGTTCTACAGGCTATAATCATAACAGTACTCTTGCCACTCCATAAGTATCTGTACCCCCAGCGCCTAAGCCAGAAGTGCTCGAGCGATCACCATTCGTTGAACTTCTGATGTCCCTTCGTAGATCTGGGTTAGCTTGGCATCGCGGAAATAGCGCTGCATTGGGGAATCCATCATATAGCCATAGCCGCCAAATATCTGGATGCCCTTTATGGCTATATCCAGGCATGCTTCACTAGCATAAAGCTTGGCCATGGCTGCCTCCTTGGAAACACGCGCACCTTCATCATATAAACATGCTGCCTGATAAGTGAGCAGCCTTGCCGCTTCAACTTTAGTGGCCATGTCCACCAACATCCACTGGATTGCTTGATTCTGACTAATAAGATTCCCAAACTGCTTTCTTTCCTTGGAATAACTTATTGCCCGTTCCAAAACGGCTTGACCAATGCCTACCGACTGGGCAGCAATACCTAATCTCCCCTCATCCAAGGTGGCAAGACAAATCCTCATCCCTTTTCCCTCATCGCCCAGCCGGTTCGATGCTGGCACCCGAACATTGTCAAATATCAATTCAGCATTGGTTGCCCCATGCATACCCAGCTTCTTATATTGCGGGCCCCTGCTGAATCCGGAGGCGTTCGTCTCTACAATGAACGCCGTCATGCCACGCGGTGCCAAGGTCGGTATGTTAGCAAATACAACCACGGTATCACAAACAGGCCCATTGGTAGTAAACAGTTTCGACCCGTTAAGAATATATGAATCACCATCCCTTACAGCCGTGGTTTTTATCGCGGATATATCGCTCCCTGCTTCAGCTTCCGTTATCCCAAAAGCACCTATTTTTCCCCCCTTAGCAAGGGGCGGCAAGAACTTGTTCTTTTGTTCCTCTGTTCCATAAAGGTATATCGGACGCGCACACAAACTTATATGTGCATCTAAGATATCGCAAGTGGAAGCACAAGCCCTGGCAACCTCTTCCATGACAATAACAAGGGAAACCGCATTCCCTCCACTACCTCCGTATTCAGAGGGGATTGCCAAACCGGTGAATCCTAGCTGGGCCATCTTTTGAAAGTTCTCCGTAGCAAATACCTCTGCCTCATCTACCTTAGATGCCACAGGCTCAAGTTCTTTTCTAGCAAAGTCCCGCGCTGTTGCCTGCAACATCTTCTCCTCCTCGGTCAAATGAAAATCCATGATTACTGCCTCCTTTTACTTCCCCTATTTTTGAACGAAGGCTAATCTTTAGACTGCCTTGCCCCAAGTTTATCCTTGCTGTGTAACATAATCAATACTGTCTAGGCTGTAACATTCGTCCTTTGAACTTACGACCAAGCTATATCCTAGATAATTTCGGTTGCTTTCTGCGGGGTCCAACCCAATGAGCCTTCGGTGATATAGTAAATGATTTAATTAGGTCTATTGACATTGCCACGCCTAATAATATATGGTAACTATGCCA
>CAZJGF010000082.1:0-7063 GCA_964545665.1 uncultured Dehalococcoidales bacterium | reverse complement strand
AACGTATTGACAAATTCCCTGTGCTATGTTTACAATTGCGTCCTGTATAAGCTACTGAAGTGGCGTAGTATTGTGATGTTTTCCACAGCCTCCCAGGGGAATTTGCCTAGCGTCGTTGTTATTATTTTGCGCACACAAAGTGCGCAAGGGAGGCTTTTGGAGTAGCTGATGTAAAAGCCAATAAAAAATAGATAGTCAGAGAAGAGCCTCCCAGACGGGAGGCTCTTCTCTTTTCAAACAACTGTGAGGAGGTAACAAATGTAAAGAACGGATTGCTAAAGCAGACCATATTTAAACTAAAGGAGGACACTATGCCACCGTACGCCTTTTTCAAAGAGCAATTCATGCCTCTATCTGAGGCAAAAGTTGGAATCATGACTCAGTCCCTGCACTACGGTACCGCCACCTTCGGCGGTATTCGTGGAAACTGGGATAGTGAGCAGAAAAGATTCTGCCTCTTCAGAATACATGCCCATTATAAACGTATGCTTGATGCTTGTCACATTCTAAAGATCAAGCTTCCATATTCCATCGAGGATATGTGCCGACTGAGCGTAGAGCTCGTGGTGAAAAGCGGCTACCAAGAGAATGTGTACATCCGTCCCTTGGCGTACAAAAGCTCCGAAGCCATAGGGGTTAAACTCTACGATCTAGAAGACGACTTCTTCATAATCGTAACCCAGCTTCCGCCTTATCTTGGCACAGAAGGCGTTCGTTGCTGCACGTCATCATGGCGTCGTGTGGACGACACGATGATTCCAGCACGAGGTAAGATCTGCGGCGCTTATGTGAATAGTGCTTTAGCCAAAACTGATGCCCATGAAAATGGCTTTGATGAAGCAATATTGCTGACTCATGATGGGCATGTCTCTGAAGGCACCGGAGAAAATATTTTCCTGGTCATCAATGGAAAGTTGGTCACCCCTCCCTCTTCCGACAATATCCTTATGGGAATCACCAGATATACAGTAATAGAACTAGCCAAAAACGAACTAGGCATAGACACTGTAGAGAGAAGCGTCGACCGGAGTGAGCTTTACTTGGCTGAAGAGTGCTTCTTTACCGGAACCGCAACCAATATAGCACAGATTGTGGAAATCGACCACCGCCCAGTAGGCAATGGTCAGACTGGCAAGATAACTGCAAAGCTACAAGAGCTTTTTGCTCAAGTGGCACTGGGAAGAAACCCCAAGTATTCTGATTGGTATACCTTGGTTTCTCCCGCTCGGTAGAGGCGCAGTCTTCAAAGCTCAATCCTGAGGGTTTACCCTTAGAGCCTTGAGCAAATAGAGGACACGGCAACTTTGCTCCAAGATGCTGGTATAGTAATAAGCTTCCTCTAGTAGCTGGCCAATAGCAAAACTGCCGTGGCCTTTGACTAAGACTACTCTATATTGTCTTATTGCCTCAGCTATCTCCTCACCGAGTTCCCCAGCCTTTGCCATTGTTTCTTTGCCCAAGATTAGCACCCTTGGCAAGAGAGCCCGCCCTTCGATATCGCAAGGTATAATCTCCTCTTCTGTAAAGGACAAAGCAACAGCATAAAGTGGATGAGCGTGAACTACAGCTAATGCTGAGGTGCTCTTATAAATAGCGCGGTGAACCGCCAACTCGCTTGAAGCCAAAGGCGTAGCTCGACTATTCGTAGCGATCCCGGTTTCTACCAAATCCGCTTCTCTAATGGAACCTAACCCACTACCACGGTGCGTAATAAGTAAACGCTCCCCTTGCCTTATGCTAAGGTTACCGCTCTGCGAGGAAACAAGTTTTTGAGTAAAAAGAGCGTGCCCTACCTCCTGGAATTGAGACAACATTACACTTAAATCCTAATCCCCAAATGCTAAATGCCGCTTCTTGGGATTTCGAAATTAGCGCTTCGCATTTTGTCCTTGTCTACGGCATGGCACGAATGATAGCAATAACTCTTCCCTGAATCTCAGCGTTGCCTGAGCTAGTATAGATGGGTTTCATCTGAGTATTCGCCGGCTCTAAGCGAATACGATTTGGTTCGGCAAACACTTTCTTTAGTGTAACCTCCTGCTCTCTCTTAAGCCAAACCGCTGCCATTTCTCCCTCCTCAACGCTGCTTACAAAGTCCATCAAGACAATGTCGCCATCCTTTATTAACGCATCTACCATAGAGTTGCCCTTCACTCTAAGGGCGTAAACTTGCTTACCTTTTGTCAACTCCGCAGCTACCTCTATTCCTTCGGAAGAGGGAATATTCCAACTATCAGGAGCAGGCACCGGAATAGGTTCACCAGCAGCTATGCTTCCTACTATAGGGATATGAACAACCCTATTGCTATTCTGTTGATTGTTTAGAAGCTCAATTCCCCGCGATATGTCGCTGTGACGACGGATATACCCCGCCTCCTCTAGTCTATCCAAGTTGTAAGCTACCACTGAAGTGGAACTTATCTCACATCTATCAGCGATATCCCTGATGCTTGGCGGATAACCTTTATCACGCAGGAATTCACAGATAAAGGTGATAATACGTTTCTGTCTTGAAGAAAGGACTTTTGCAGCCAAAGAATTAGCCTCTGCTTCTTTAAGATTGCTCCGTTTCCTCCCGCCCTTGCTCAGGAATTTGACTTACTGCAGCCGGGGTGTTCAATTTCTGCATTAATCGAGATTTGAGCCGCGCAGCTTTGTTTTTGTGAAACACCCCCTTGCTTGCAGCTCTATCTATGTTGCTAATAGCCACCACTGCTCCCTGCTGGGCTAACTCCAAATTCTCTGCACTAAGTCTCCTTGCCCTGCTCATATAAGTCTTGGCCCTACTTCGCACCAAGCGATTTCGCAATCGTTTCTTCTCCGCCGTTCGGGCTGCCTTGCTGACCGATTTACTAGCTGGCATTCGTATCTCCTTTCCTTACTACATTTATTACATTCCACAGCGAATGTATCTTAGCTATTAGTCTACTTAACTGAGCTGTGCTGTTGATTTCCAAAGCAATATGTAGTGAGGTAACATTATCATCATGGTTAGCGGTATCAATGTCAGTAATATTCACCCTTTCCTCAGCTATAACAGCACCAATATCCCGAACTAACCCAACTCTATCCCAGGCATCAACTTGGATAGCCACAGGGTACACCTGCTCCACATCCCCCCAGTCCACAGCCACCAGCCGCTCCTTCTCCACCTCGTTAATAATGTTAGGGCAGTCTTTACGGTGCACGGTAACGCCACGGCCTTGGGTAATATAACCAATAATCTCATCTCCTGGCAAGGGGTGACAACAATTAGCTATGCGAGTGAACAAGTCACCAACGCCCAATACCTTAACGCTTGAGGAGCTGAATTTACGAGGAACTGAAATTTCGACCGCCTCATTGGGCACTTCCAAATTCGTGCTTAGTTTAAGCGCCACCTGCGAAAGACTGATGCTACCGCGCCCAAGAGCAGCAAAAAAATCGTCTACATTGGCGTAGTTAAACTGAGAGGCCAATTTCTCAGCACTGGGTAGACTAATGCCCAAACGATTGACCTCCCGGTCCAAAAGCTGCTTGCCCATCTCTACACTCTGGCTTCGCTCCTGCTTGTTGAACCATTGCCGAACCTTGTTCCGAGCATGAGACGTTTTGATATAGCCAAGCTCAGGACGAAGCCAGTCCAGACTGGGCCCTCTCTCTCTCTTTGCAGCGACAATTTCCACCACATCCCCGTTGTTAAGGGCATAATTCAATGGCACCAGCCTCCCATTTACTTTTGCTCCAATACAGCGATGGCCAAGGTCCGTATGAATTCGGAAGGCAAAATCCAAAGGAGTAGCACCCTTGGGCAAATCTTTTATCTCTCCCTTAGGAGTATAGACAAACACCTGGTCGGTAAAGACATCAGTCCTCAGAGACTCCATAAACTCTTCACCATCGAGCTCCTCCCGTCGCTCGCCAAGCTCTTGCAGCCAAGCTACCCTATTGTCAAACGACATATCCACCTTCCCACCCTCTTTATAGCGCCAGTGAGCAGCTACTCCATGTTCAGCGACCTGGTGCATATCGTAGGTCCGAATTTGTATTTCCAGTGGGGTTGTCCCTTGACACATAACTGTGGTATGCAAGGATTGATAGCCGTTATCTCTAGGGTTAGCAATGAAATCGTTGAAATCCTCAATTATGGGGTGCCAAGAGTTGTGAATCACTCCTAATGCCCTATAGCAATCCGAGACTGAGTTCACCAATACACGTAAAGCAAAAAGGTCGTGAATGTCACCAAAATCCTTGCCTTGCTCAGCATACTTCTTGGTCTTCTGATAGATGCTATAAATATGCTTCGGACGCCCAAAAACCTTAGCTTCTACGCCAGCCTTGTCTAGTTCACGGCCTATTCTTTGAGTAACCTCGGTTATGAACCCTTCCCGCTCTGCCCGCTTCGTAGATATCAAGTGAGAAAGACGGTGATATTGCCGCGGCTCCAGGTAACGGAAGGACAAGTCCTCCAGTTGCCACTTCACGCTCCGCAAGCCCAATCGGTGAGCCAGGGGTGCATATACTTCCAAGGTTTCCCGAGCAATGGTATGACGCTTCCTCGGAGGCAAAGCCCCTAGAGTGAGCATATTATGCAGCCTATCAGCCAATTTAATGAGCACTACCCTCAGGTCTTCCGCCGTAGCCACAAGCATCTTGCGTAAGTTTTCCGCCTGAACCTGCGACTCAACTTCTCTTCCCTCGGTTCGACCTGTGAGCTTGCTCAGTTTAGTAACCCCATCGACCAACCCAGCTACCTCATGCCCAAAGTTGGCCTCAATTTCACTCATTGATATACCACAGTCCTCAGGAACATCATGCAGCAAGGCAGCAATCAAAGTATCAGCGTCTAGCTGAAGGTCAGCTAAAGTCAGAGCCGTATGCAAAGGATGCTCTAGATAAGGCTCCCCAGATTTCCTAAGTTGCCCTTGATGCGCCTGTGAGGCAAATTCATAAGCTGCTTGAATCAGCTTCACCTTATCAGCAGGTGAATACTCACTGGCTTTAGTTATAAGCGATGTAATATCCATAACGCTGATTCCATAATAACGCAGGAGGCAAATCAAAGCAAATTGAAACTCACAACATAAATCTTCTGCTCACTCGATCAAAGTAATTGCGATGGACACTGTCGCACTGGCTGTTGCCAAATAGCAACCGAGTAGTGAATAATAACGCTCACAGCAGGGAAGACCAGGAAAGCGGGTCCAACGCAAAGCAAGGGTAAGATTAAGACAGCAAGTTAGTGACATTCCCCGAGTATGTGGGCTGACCGGCGGGCGATAAGCAGGAGCATTGGAGTCCGTTTAGGAGGTGCTACCCATGAGGAACTAACAGAGCGGCAGACCAGTTAAGACAACGAGCAACAAGAATTAGGAGGCAACAGTACAAACAAGATGAACAAGATAAGACAGAGGAATATAGCAAAAGCTCGCAAGATTGAGAGGCACTTAAGACCCCCTACGCTACCAATAGGGGTGAAGTTCTGGAACAGAGGAGAGCAAATCCCCGACGCAGGAGGAAAGAGCCCTGAACATAATTATACATGGTGTCAGTTCCTTTCAAACGCGCGCTTCAACAGTTCAGATAAGCGCCACACAGTCTTGGTAAGAAATGAAAACCTTACTTGCCGTATTGCGCCTGGTGTTCTCGGTTTTGAGGAATGGCCAGCGGAGATTATGGACGGCACTACTATGGCAAAAATCCACTTTGCCAGCAAAGAAGTAGCCGCCTCTGCTATGAAGCTTGTCCCCCATGCGCCAGTCAACACTGCGGCTATTACCGTTGGCGCCCTAGAAAACCTGGAGGTAGAGCCTGACGTTATCGTCCTTGCCGTCACGCCGGGAAGATGTAACAAGGTGATGGATGGAGCTATGTGGTACAAAGGTGGCGACTTTTCAACGCATTTCTCCAATGGGTGTGGCATATGTGCCTTCGCCACAGCTAAACCGTATGTTGACCGCGAGGCCGTTGCTCACCTAACCTTTCCCTGCCACGGGGCACGGCGCTGGGGCGGCTGGAGAGACGATGAGCTTGCATGTGGTGTGCGCATAGACCAATTTGATACTTGGGTGAAGGGCATGGAGAATACCTTCCGAACAGGACACTCCTACCCCATTGCCCACCAGCTGAATCCTCAGTTAGGTGAAAGTCATCATACTATTATCGACACATCGTATGAGGAACTCTATCCCTATTGTACCGAGCACTAGTGGTGTGTGCGCGCAAGAATACAGGAGTTTGTTTACTTAAGAGTCTATGGTTGTTCAGCGAATTTGTCATCCTCTAGCGATATGGACTCTTGGGTGCCTGCGCTAAGCACGGTCCATCCGGGTTCAACATAGCGAGGGACCGCTAGGTACAAGACTCTCTTTGCAATGGTGGCGGGCACTACAAGTTCATCGAGAATAGGCATATTGCGTATAGCGCAGGGCGTCTTCCTCTTTCTGAGCAAAGCAGCCTCTGGCGTGGCTGCTTTGCTCAGCAGACAACATTCGTGACAATATACTGCCGAACGGTCATTCCCTAGGCAACAGCGTCTCGTCTTTGGCTTATTAAATAGCCACAATTATAAACCCCCTGCTCACTCGATCAAAGTAATTGCGCTGAACAGTACCGCGCAGGCTCCGTGTCAACCGGTAAACAATTGAGGAGTCCTACTCTTCACGGGACTCAGCATTGGTAGTGTATACATGTAACCGCGTGACAATCTATTGACTAATGGCCATTCGGCCGCTACACTTTACAGTCTGGGTAATACCGCTAGGAAAGGGGGTTATCGATATGTATGTTAAGCTCTAGTTTTCTGCAGCCAACCAGCTTGAAGCCTACGAAGACAAAAAGGAGGTAGTTAAATAGAAATGAAGGTAGCAAGCTTTAGAAATCACGCTGGAGAGGTACATATTGGGGTTAAACTCGATGAGCAGTTAGCTGACTTAACGGCAGCTTTGGAAAAGTACCTTGTCGAGGAGGCTGGTACTGACCCACAATGTGCCATAGAAGTGGCCGGTGAAAGAATGCCAACATCTATGCTGGACTTAATCAAGAGGGAAGAGGAAGGACAAGCAGATTTACAACTAACCGTCTC
>CAZJGF010000081.1:0-7110 GCA_964545665.1 uncultured Dehalococcoidales bacterium | reverse complement strand
CTGACTTGGAGGAGGCGCAAAGGCTCATGGAGCTAGGCGAAGTTGATGACGCGCAAGCCCAGCTAGAGTTGCTTGAGGCACGAGTAGCCAAAGCCAAAGAGAAATTGCACTCCACGAGGTGGGCTTTGCCTCTTTCAGTGAGGCTAATCGAGCTACAGAGAGATCAGGCGAAGACAGCCCTGGACATAAGCAAGATAGACTTAGCCACAGCTGAGCTAGAATTGACCAATGCCAGGCTGGAGTTGGACAAGGCAATCATTTCTGCTTCCTTCAATGGCATAGTGGCTGAGGTGGCGATAGATGAGGGACAACAGGTTTCAGCCATGACATATGCCAACCCAGCAATCCGCCTAGTTGATCCTAGCCAGATAGAGATGAGTGGTGTGATTGATGAAATCGATATCGCTAGCGTAAGACTGGGACAGGAAGTAGATATCACCTTGGATGCCTTGCCTGATAAGGAAGTAAGTGGCAGTGTCACCTTTATTTCCCAGATAGGGACAGTCCAGGCAGGGGTGGTATCCTACAAAACCACCATAACGTTGGAGAACCCAGATGAGGAGCTTAGGGATGGCATGAGTGCCACTGCGGAAATAATTGATGAGCGTCGTGAGAATGTATTGCTGGTCCCCAATCGAGCTATGCAGGGCAGCTGGGATGAGCCGTGGGTGGAAGTCGTTGTTGGCGAGGAGATTGAGCAAAGAGAGGTTGTTTTGGGTTTAAGCGATGGTATAGACGCTGAGGTCTTGTCTGGGCTGGAAGAAGGAGAAATGGTGGTGTTGCCTGCAGCACAGTTGCCATTTACGTTTTTTGGTGGCTGATAAATGATTGAACTCGATAGTATAACGAAGGTGTATAAAGCCGGTCGAACGGAGGTTCCCGCTCTGCGGGGGATAAGCTGCTGCATTGAGGATGGGGAGATGGTAGCTATTATGGGGCCGTCTGGGTCAGGCAAATCAACGCTGATGAATATCATCGGTTGTCTGGATAAACCTACTTCGGGGCAATACCGGTTAGCTGGGATAGAAGTGAACAGGCTGGGTGATGATAGACTAGCTGAGATAAGAAACAGGAAGATAGGCTTCGTTTTTCAAAGCTTTAACTTGCTGCCCAGAAATACAGCTCTGGCTAATGTGGAATTGCCGCTTGTTTACCGTGGTGCTCGCAATCGTCGGCAACTAGCTTTGCAAGCCTTGGAGTCTGTCGGGCTGGCCCATCGGGCTAAACACAGGCCAAACGAGCTAGCTGGAGGCGAGCAGCAAAGGGTGGCTATCGCCCGGGCGTTAATAAATGAGCCCTCACTGCTTTTAGCTGATGAGCCTACCGGCAACCTTGATACCCAGACCAGCAAGGAAATCATGCTCCTGTTTCAGGAACTGAATCGGCAAGGGATAACTATTGCTTTGGTTACACATGAGTCAAATATCGCTGATTATACCCAGCGCACCATAAGAATTCGTGATGGTCTGATAGAGCGATGAAAATCTGGGATTGCTTCGCTACTGCACTACGTACTTTAGTTGGTAACAAGCTAAGGTCAATCTTAACCATGCTGGGCATTCTAATTGGCATAGCTGCGGTTATCTCTATGGTGTCTCTAGTTCGAGCAGAACAGACTATGGTGCAGGCGTCCTTCGAATCACTGGGAGCCAATCTTATATTTGTTAGCCCCGGCGCTCAAACGGGTGGGGGCGGGCTTGGCGGAACGTTCGGCTCCAGCTCAACGTTAACCTTGGAGGATGCTGAGGCCATTGCTAGCGATGCCCCTTCTGTAGCCATAGTGGCGCCGGTAACACAAACCACCACTCAGATAGTAGGCGGAGGGGAAAACGTCACCTGCTTAACACTCGGCGTGACTCCTGAATATCAGTATGCGCGTAACTTTGAAGCGGAGCAAGGCATCTTTATTACCGCGCTGGATTACAAGAGTAAGGCCAGGGTGGTGGTCTTGGGCAACCAGCTAGCTGAGACCTTGTTCGGGCAAATGTCCCCGGTGGGTGCAAACGTCAGAATTGATGGACGCCAATTTAAGGTTACGGGGGTTCTCAAATCTAAAGGGGAGTCTTTTGGCACGGAGGACCAGTCGGCCATGGTGCCTCTAAGCACAGCGCAAGCGATCCTGTCCTCTGAGCGCGCTGGCGGTGCCGAGCATTACATTCAGACTATCGCTGTTCAGGCGAAAAGCAAAGAGGCGACAAGCTCAGCACAGTGGGAGATTAGCAACATTCTTCGCGACCGCCATCGCATCAGGCCAGGAGAGGACGACGATTTTACTGTATTTAGCATGGGTGATATATCGCGCACTGCTGACCAGATGTATGCGATTGGAGAGATTATCATGGGTGCCATAGCTGGCATTTCCCTCCTGGTTGGTGGCATCGGCATAATGAATATCATGCTGGTCTCGGTAACTGAGCGCACCAGAGAAATTGGGCTACGCAAGGCGCTAGGCGCCAAACGTCGTGACGTTTTAACTCAGTTTCTTATTGAAGCTGCCGTGCTGAGTCTATGTGGTGGTGCCGTGGGACTGGGCTTGGGTTGGCTGATAGTGAGAATTAGCGCTGGCGCGTTGGCTGGCATGGGATTTCCATTCCCAGCCATAGTTCCGGGAGATGTCGTTGCTTTGGCAGTGGGTGTAGCCATCTTTGTTGGGCTTGCCTCTGGCCTTTATCCTGCAGTCAGAGCAGCGCGGCTTAATCCTATTGAGGCCTTGCGCCGTGAATAGGTTATTGTTTGCCCTGAATCAAGGACAAGAATTCAGAGCGGGTAACTGTTCTACTGCGGAAAGTCCCTCTGGTCGCTGAAGTTATCACGTTAGTCCCTGGCTTCTTGACTCCGCGCATGGTCATGCATAAGTGTTCCGCTTGAATTACTACACCCACGCCGTCAGGCTGAAGAACCTCAAAGATAGTATCGGCAATCTGCCTGGTCATTCTTTCTTGGAGCTGAAGGCGCCTGGCATATATTTCTACCACTCTGGCCAGTTTGCTTATCCCCACTACTTTGCCGCTCATGCTCGGTATGTAGCCCACGTGCGCTACCCCGTAGAAAGGTAAGAGATGATGTTCGCACATAGAATAAAAGGGAATGTCTCTCAAAATCACCATCTCCTGGTGGCCTTCATCAAAGCTAACTGATAGCTCGGCTTTAGGGTCAGCATCCAGACCGGAGAAAAGCTCAGCATACATTTCGGCAACCCGCTGTGGAGTATCTCTCAGGTGTTCTCTGAGAGCGTCCTCGCCGATAGCCTCGATCATAGAAGTCATTGCTAATTTGACTTTGTCTTGATTAACCATTTGAACTCCTCACTCCTAATGAAGCTGCGCTGGGCTATTGAATCACCCGAATAAAACTTTCTCAACCACGGCCAGGTCAGATGGAAGCTCCTCCAAGGGTTGAGCATGTTTAGAAGGTATGCCAGGCTCCTTTAATCCCGTTCCCGTAATGATGCAGACCACTTTTTTGCCAGAGAAATCTTGCCTTCGTGACAGTTTCATAAGTCCAGCTACGGAAGCAGCAGAGGCTAGCTCGCTAAAGATGCCCTCCTTGGTTGCCACTAGCCTGTAGGCGTTCATAATCTCATCGTCAGTGACACAGTCAATGATGCCACCTGACTCAGCTCGCGCCGCCACCGCCTTTTGCCAGCTAGCAGGGTTGCCAATGCAAATGGCTGTGGCAATGGTCTTCGGTCGCTTGAGAACTTCGCCCCTCACTATTGGTGCCGCACCAGCAGCCTGGAAGCCCATCATCTTGGGAGTATGGCTGGTTTTGCCTATTCGGTGATACTCTGTAAATCCTTTCCAGTACGCGGTGATATTGCCGGCGTTGCCCACAGGTACAAAGAGGTAATCAGGGGCATCGCCTAAGTCATCTACGATTTCAAATGCCGCAGTCTTCTGACCCTCAATGCGGTTGGGATTGATTGAGTTGACCAAGGTGACAGGGTATCTCTCAGTCAGAGCGCGGACTATGTTAAGCGCCTGGTCAAAATTACCCTTTATGCCTATGACCTGAGCATCATAGGCGATAGCTTGAGCTAGTTTGCCTGTGGCTATTTTCCCTTTAGGGATAATGACAATGGTCTGGAGCCCAAACCTGGCTCCATAAGCGGCTGCTGAAGCGCTGGTGTTACCAGTTGAGGCGCAAATGATGCTGGAGCTGCCGCTTTCTACTGCTTTGGCTACTGCTACCACCATGCCGCGGTCCTTGAAGGAACCAGTGGGGTTACAGCCCTCAAGCTTGAAGTAAAGCTCAGCACCGCCGAGTTCCTTCTCCAGGGTGTTTGATCTCACTAGAGGCGTATCTCCCTCGCCAAGAGTGATCATGGGTGTGGCTGGAGTGACTGGAAGAAAGTCACGATAGATATTCAAGACGCCTTGCTTCATCCCTTCAGCCTTCAACCCTGATGAGGTTACTGACCTCGTTCACTGCTGGTAGCTGTCTCAGTTCCTTTAGAGCCTTTTGCACTGCCCTCTCCTCGGCTGGATGTGTCATGATGACAATCACGGCAGTTTGAGACTTCAAATCGATCTCCTTCTGCATCACGGAAGAAATGCTGATGGAATTGTCACCCAAGACTTTTGAGATTTGAGCTAAGACGCCGGGGCGATCAGCCACATTCAGCCTGAAGTAGTAGCGCGTCTTTACATCAGACATAGGTTTAACAGCTAGTTTTTGTTTCAATTCTAACCTGGGAGTGTTGCTTACCCCCTGATGGATGTTCCTAGCTATTGTCAACACGTCTGCCATGATGGCGCTGGAGGCTGGCAGAGCTCCTGCTCCTTGCCCATAGAAGACCAATTTGCCAGCTAGGTTGCCTTCCACTTGAATGGCGTTAAAAACGCCATCCACCTTGGCTAACTGTGAGTTCTGGGCAGTGAAGGCTGGGTGGACGCGTACTTCGATGTTTTTGCCTTCCCGCTTGGCGATAGCCAAAAGCTTTATAGCATAGCCCAATTCCTTAGCGTATCGGAAATCTTGAGCGGCAAGACGTGAGATTCCCTCGCAATATACGTCCTGAGGATTGACGGGGGTGTGAAAAGCCAAACTAGATAATATAACCAGCTTATAGGCGGCATCTGTGCCTTCAATGTCGTTAGTTGGATCGGCTTCAGCATAACCACAATCCTGAGCTTGCTTCAAAGCTGAAGAAAAATCCAGTCCTTCCTGCGACATCTGAGTGAGAATATTGTTGGTGGTGCCATTAAGGATGGCATATATAGCCGAGATATCGTTAGCTGCCAAGTCTTGGAGGAAAGAAGATATAAGGGGTATACCGCTACCTACGCTTGCTTCATAACGGAGGTCGACATTGTGTTCTTGGGCTAAGGACAGTAGCTTGTATCCGTATTTGGCTATTACTTCCTTATTGGCGGTAACTACATGTTTGTTGTGAGTGATAGCTTCTTTTATATACTCCAGGGCAGGGTGTTCACCGCCAATAACCTCAATCACTATACCTACGTCAGAGTCAGTGAGAACTTCCTCAGCGTGACTGGTTAGCACGTGAGGCTCGAGTTTCACCCTGCGTTGTTTATCTACATCGCGCACCAGCACTTTCTTTAAAGCTAATGAAGCTCCCACTTGGTCAGCTAGTTTATCTGCCTTGTTAAGTATAACCTCGGCCACAGCGTTGCCCACGACGCCCAAGCCCAGCAGACCAACGCCAATATCCTTCATCATAGTGCTATCTCCTTTCCAGAACCTTGTCCAGAGCCCATCCTGCCTTTTCTTGGTCGAGATAGCTTTCGATTGTGCTACTGTCCCGTTGCTCGTTGAACCAATCCTGCAAGTATTTCATCGTTAGCCTTGCTCCAGTATCCTCGCTTAGCTCACGGTCGGCTTTCTCTATGACCTGAACTATCCAGTACCCGTCTTCGGTTTGGACTGTTCTGTCTTTGACTGGCTCGCTGACAATATCAAGGTCGAGATTAAAGGCAACTTCATCGAAGGCATCGCTATACATATCTCCTTGTTTTATCCAGCCTAGTTCGCCGCTATCCTCTTCGCCCATATATTGGGAGTACTCATCAGCTAGCTCAGCAAAATTGTCACTGGTCAGTTGGGCTTTCACCTCGTCAGCTTCCTGTCTGCTGCCTAACAGCATAGCTCTGGCCTTGATTCCTTTCTCCTCATCTTTCTCGGTAACCTCTATGAGCCAGTAGCCGACGTTTTTGCCTGTTGACTCATCGTGGACGGACCGCACCTCGCCTGGCTCAATATCGAAGGCAGCGTCTCCGACAAGGGGATTGGATATTAACTCTTGGGGCAGCCAGCCTAGGTCGCCTTCGGCTTGAGGATTGCAGGAGAACTCATCCACCAAGGTAGCAAAATCGTTGCCACTTTCAATTCTGGCTATCACATCATAAGCTACCTTCTGACTCTCGACAAGCATTATTTGAATGTGTGCCTGCTCCATAGTATCGGGCAACTGAGAGGCGAAATATTCTTGCAGCTTCTCCCTTAATAGGTCAGCAGATATTATTTCCCGGTATGCTTCTTCATCGGGCAAGCCTTTTTCCTCAATTCTGCCATCTATTTCCTCATTGGTAACCTCAACTCCCAGGCTGTGGGCTCCTTGCCTGACCAGTTCGTCTTGCACAATCTGATTGGCGGCTATTTGAGACATGTAACTGAGTTGAGACGGATCTGCATCTTTAGTATAGGCGTCCAGTGTCTCTATGTAGTAATCCATAGTGAATGAGGCCTCGTTTACCTCAATCACAACCTCGTGAAGGGGCTTAACGTTGCTCTCGTAGTATCCATACCCAGCGTAGCCTATGGTCCCCGATAGGAAAATGGCGGCAGCGACTATTATGATTCGGCGTATTTTCCTTTCGCGTTCCCACTTAGACAGTTGACGCTTGGTAGGAATGTGCTTAGGTTCAACCCTTTTCTGTTTCTTACTCAATAGTTGTTTACTCTTTCCTCATTCTGAGCTCTGTGGCTAAGAATCTCTTATACAAATCCCCCGCGTCGCTCAGTGTGAAATTTCTATCCAATATCTAATAATAATTGCTGGGGCAGTGTAGATATGATACCATACCAGTGAGAATAGGGCGACGGGGTGTAGCGCAGCCTGGTAGCGCACCTGAATGGGGTTCAGGTGGT
>CAZJGF010000080.1:1423-7253 GCA_964545665.1 uncultured Dehalococcoidales bacterium | reverse complement strand
AAATAGTGGTCGCCATCAGCTATGGCCTTGGTCTGTAGTGTCAGCCACCAGTTGGCTCCCCCACTAGCTTCGGTGATAGCGAAAGCACCTAGCTTCTGCCCTCTAGTCAGGGCGGGCAGGTATTTCCTCCTCTGTTCATCGCTGCCGAATGCTAGTATGAGAAAGGCGGTGCCGGTGCTTATCACAAAGCTGAAGGCGACGGAGGCAGAGGCAGCCGCTAGCTGCTCGGCGGTGAACACGAAGTCGAGCCTGTCACCACCAGCCCCGCCGAAGGGTGGGGGCATGAGGATGCCAAACAGGCCAGCGTCGGCCAGCTTTTCCATGACCTCCCTGGGGAAGCGCCCCGTCTCATCAATTTCTGCGGCTATGGGGGCGATCTCCTTTGTTGCCAGTTCCCTGGCCATCTTCCTGGTCATCTCTTGCTTTTCACTCAACTTTAAATCCATTTCTTACCCCCCTTTTTCTTGTTGCCCGGTCCGCTTCAGGCCATACCTCCAATATATCACAGAATCTGGGGAAGTCAATAGGCATTTGTGGTGAGTGTCTTACCCTGCGGGGATGCACCGGCATGCCTGTGTGTTGGCAGTGATGGGCTCCGGACCGAAAACGGTGCTATTGCTGCTGTCTGCTGTGCAGATAGCGTGGTGGCAACCTGACATAACCTTTCGCGGCGATATGAGGTTCCAGCTAGTGATGAGCACCTTGGGTAGAGTTAAACACAGTTAGATACGCGCTGTTGGCTTGGGTGCTGGCTAGACAAACTCTCCCCTGGCAATCATGACAACCCTTCCGCCGACAGATACCTCTATTTTGCCCTGTTTGTCTTCCGCGCTCAGGAAAAGTAATGAAGGTCTGCCTATTTCGTAACCTTCTTCAGCTCGGACATTGATGCTATTCTTGCCGAAGTAGCGGTATTTGACCAGATATCCAGCCAGACAACCAGCTCCGCTGCCACAAGCAGGGTCTTCTGGCACACCATAGTAGTCAAGAAAAGCCCGAACATTCAGGTCGTTCTGTCGATTGTAGGTCTGGGGACAGAAAATGAATAGTCCTTTGGCTGCGGTGTCCTTAATCAACTCGAAATATTTATCTTCAGCCACCTTAGCTCGTTTCACTGCATCCAGAGTCCTCAGCGGGACTACAATGAAGGGTAATCCGGTTGATACCTCCTGAATGGGGAAGTTATCATCTATGTCGCCTTTGTCGAGGTTCAAAACCTGGCGGATTGGCTCGAGGTCAAAAGCTCGGTCGAAAGTGGGGGCGTTCTGTTTCATCCATAAGATGTCTATTTGTTCACCGCTGTAGCTGAGCGTGACCGGAATCTGCCCAACCTTGAGGTTCAAGGTTACCGTCTCAATAGGCTCTATGATAATCTCATGTTGTATCACATAGGCGGTTCCCAGTGTGGGATGACCGGCAAAGGGCAACTCTTCTTCCGGGGTAAAGATGCGAACGTCATATCCGCCGTTGCGTCGCTCCTCCGACAAGATAAAAGTTGTCTCTGAATAGTTCATTTCCCTGGCGATTTGTTGCATTTCAGCATCGGAGATGTCCTTGGCATCTCTTAAGACTGCAAGCTGGTTACCGGCATATTTTTCTTCGGCAAATACGTCCACTATGTAGAAGCTATGTTTTTCCATTTCATTTCCCTCCGTGAGGCATTTCGGCTAACATTGTGATATGCGGACTCCGCTCGCGCTTGGTCTGGCCGTCATTGGCTCACGCCATATATTCAATATACCACAATCCTTTACCAATATCTGTTTCCTTCAAGGAATTTGTCAACTCCTTGTTTTCTCATCTTCCTCAAATTCTTTAAGTGGGCGTCTTCGTGAACGGGCTTGAGGAAGTCCAACTTTTCACAAGTCTCAAATTCCTCGCATTCCCAACAGCCTTGGATATTCTTTTTCTGGCAGCAGTTTCTGATTTTGCAGGCAGGTGGCCCCCCTCCATTGCGGCAGGCCCTTTTGCACCGCAATCTAACCATAGCTCCCAAAACTTCGTAGCACTGTTGGTAATTCTTGAATTCCTTGAAGAAACTGGATAGTCCCCGGGCGAACCGATCGAATTTGGTGCCTCTTAGCACTTTCCTCAGATCTCTGGCCAGGTCAGCGATTTCGCCTTTATAGTTAATACAATCCCCGCAATAAAGCCCACAGTAGGCAATTAAGTTCTTGTCCTGTTCACTCATTTTTACCGCACTTCCATAGATTTGTACTTCTTTCATGGTGTGGCGCCATTGTTGGCACCCTCTCCACGGGCTAGAAGCATCCTGGCGACCTTATTGGCTAAATTTAAGAGGTGGATAGCGGTCGGTGGTTAACAAGAAAGCGTATACGGCTACTCTTAAGGACCATCGGAATACCCCAACTACGAAGTTAAATAAAGACCTCGGGTAACGGCTGGTAAACAGGATGGCAAACCAGGCAATCACTACGCACACCGCGGCAGCTAGACCGAGGAAGCAAAGGACAATGTAGTGTGGGGCTCGCCAGGAACCATTTCACCAGTGGCAACCAGCGATTAAGGCCTTGTTTGGCATCCGGGTACGGAATGTCAATATGAACTGCCTGCTCCTCATCAGCTGAGGGATATTCATCCCTCAGTAGCCCGAGATAAGCCGAAACGCGAGTGCTAAACCTGGTTAGAGCTATATTCCAATCAAACCACCACCTGGGATACTTTTTTCGGAAGAGCAGAATCAATACTGTTGGCAAAGAAGCGAAACCTTCAAGCAGGGCCAAAACGACAGGGATGGGAAGTACTGTGAAGAGCCTGAAGAAAGTAGTCAGTTTGCTTAACTTCCTATCCGGATAATCAATAGCCAAGCTCATTGGGTAAGCAGCTACAAGTTCTGCCACGATAGTCCCTCGTTGTGCATGTAGTGTGACTCTTCGCGTTGTTGTCGCTCTCGACCTTGAACCAACGGACGCCGCTCGGCCTGTGCCGGATGAGAATTGGGACTGCGCTTACCAGACTTTGGGAGCCCGCAAAAGCATGAACTCTGGCGCATTTGCGGCCTGCTATTACCAAATATGCCAGAGGAACGTCGGTAGTCCTGATATTGCTAATACCAGCTTTAGCTCTTTCCTATCCTGAATATCTTGGTCCCGCACACGGGACACACACCTTGGGTTGCCGGCCGACCGTTCTTCATGACTATGGACTTGGCATCCTTCATTTCTCTTTTGGTACGGCATTTCACACAGTATGCTTGCATTTTCCCACCTCCTTTCTTGTATGACGATACGACACCTTTCCCTATAATGTCAATACCCTGTGCTCGACGAAATATGGAGGAGAGTGGCAACGGCGACATTTCGTGGAGGTAAGCCAATACCGGCATGAACAGCAACGCCCCCTATCTCAGCAGGTGCTCCATAATGAGGTTATGAGCGATGTGAGCTTTGTCCCCACCTCTGAATTCAAAGGTCTTCGGCTTAGAACCTATTGGCTGAATAGTGAGGGTATCAGTAACAAAGAAACCCTTCTTAAATACTAAGCCTTTATTGTCCTCGCTAGCCACGGAGGCAATACGGTCGTATGGTATGCTAACGAGAGCCTTTTTAGCTTTCAGAAATGCCTTATCATAGTAGATAATTCGCTTGTCAGTAATCCCTATAAATCCGGTGCCTCTGCCTTTCAAGTCGAAAACGGCGCGAATAATTTCATCAGGCAAGCATACGCTCTCAATTCTGTCTAGCTGGTCTTTTTTGTCCACCATGATATCTTCAGCATATTCTGTCATTATTCTCTGCCTCCTCTGGAAGTGGCCACAATAGATAGTAGTCGTCGGTCAATTTGTTGTCAATGTGGGCAGCCGAACAGCAAAGGTTTGAAAGTATGCGAAGGAAGGACTCGACTTAGTCATGCTCTTTTGAGCAGAGACATGGTCTCCTTTTGTTGCTCGGGGGATAACTTCTTAATACCGTCTTTGATTATCCAGTTGGTATTGGGATTACCAAGTAGCACCCACTTTTTGCATAGCTCAAATACAAAACGCGGGTCATATCTTGAGGCATTTCTGAGAACATTGGCCACGGATTTTTTGACGTAAAGGTTATCATCAGTTTTCAATTTCTCAATGACGGGGAGGACTTTATCGGGATTCTTTCTGGAGACATCCCTCAAGCCCTCACTTGCAGTTCTTCTGACGTTGGGGTTACTATCATCAGCCCAGTGTAGCATTTCTTGAATCACTTCAGTCGTTCTCCTCTTACTGATTTCGACCAGACAGGTGGCGGCTACCTCTCGCACTTTCCAGTCATTGCTTTGGGCCAGTTGCTTGATTTTGGGGAATGCCTCGTTGGGCTCTGTAATTCCAAGCTTGACGAGGTTCTTTACGTCGCTCACTTTGGTAGCCATTCTTCACCCTCCCTTTTGCCTGAGTCTCAATTCGATGCCACGTTGTTGAGCCAAACCTTGAATGATTTCCCTGAGTGTTTTTGCCGTGGCCTTCATATCCGCTCTGTTGAGTTGATTGCTAGCTAACCCTTTTTTCAGTTTATCTACTGCCTCATTAATTAGTTCAGGCGGCATAAGTATTGTAGCCAGGCAATAGAAGCTCATTGACCTACCCTCATTGTAGTTCTCGAGCAAATCCTCTACCAGTAGCCGCCGCTTTCTTTGCTTCGCAAGCCAATCCTCCATTCCGATTTCCGTGATACTATTTAAGCTCTCTTGGGCAGTTCGGCTCCATTGGTCTGTCCCCCAACCCCTTCTGGAGTACCTTTCGCAGGGATATTCTTCACATTCAGCGCAGGTGGTGAATCCTTTCTTTGTAACGCAGCATCGGTAGATGCTACACCACGAATGCTGCTCACCTAATCGGCAGCCGATACACCGGCTCGGCGACTTCGACTGGTATTTAGTGCACAATCCGCAGAATATTCCGCAGCAACCAGCGAGATTAATTTCTTCCACCATGTTCATCTTGTACATACATCATAACGAATCGCTTACTTTTTCTTGATGGGGTATCGGATGATGGTCTTCTGGACTTTGGCATCAGGGCTGGTGAGATATTCCTCCTCATGAACGCCAGCTATCTCGTAGCCGCTGTCGGCAATGAATTTGTGCAGGCGCTCAACGGTTGGATACTCTTGGTCATAAGGTCCGAGGTGAAGTATCTGGGCTACGGTGCCATATTCCCATGTCTCAATCTTAACCTCAACATCAGGCATCTTCTGGGGTAGGGAAGTCGCATCTTCAGGAATGGGAAGACCTATGATATGGGTCCACTCCTCTTTTGGGACAAGATGGGCATCAGGATAGCGGGCGCGGAGACCGCTAACTTTGAAAGTGGGGATTCCCTTCTTCTTGAGGTCAAACTTTAGTGTGTAGACTGAACCGTAGAGAGCTGGCATGACTTCAGGGAAGATCTTATCCGGGGCGCCTTTCGCACGGACCACTGCCATCTTTTGCCGCGACATCTCCAGTATTTGTGGCTCTTTCAGGGAAGTCGATTTCTGCCTCCTCATGTGGATATCTCCTTTCTTAATAAGTATAGCGAATCAGTGGTTTTATTTGCATCATCCTGCAATTCACTCTCAGCTTACTGCCGTTCAGGCCAATTCTTCTACCTTTGAGCGGAAAATGGTTGAACCTTGGAAGCCCCCATGCATCATCATTGATGGTGGACAAAAACGGGCGAGTAGCAGAAAGGAGGAACAATGGACACAGTGGTCGAAGTGAAAGGTCTAACCAAGATGTATGGCGATCTGGTAGCGGTGGACGGGGTCAGCTTTGAGATTGAGAAGGGGGAGATATTTGGGCTTCTGGGTCCCAACGGGGCGGGCAAGACCACAACAGTGGAGATGATCGAGGGCTT
>CAZJGF010000080.1:0-1323 GCA_964545665.1 uncultured Dehalococcoidales bacterium | reverse complement strand
TCGCCCAGAATCATGGCTCAAATGTGACTGGGATTGACCTAGACCCAGGACTAATCGAGCTGGCCAAAAAGGGTATTGGTGATATACCTAATGCTCATTTCTTCGTAGCTGATGCAACCCATCTACCCTTTGGGGATAACGAATTCGATGTTGTCCTATCGTTTGGGGTCATGCATCACATACCTAATTGGCTAGACGCCTTGGAAGAAATAGCAAGGGTCTTGAAACCCGAAGGCTATTTTGTCTACTGGGATCTTGTTTACCCGAGACTAGTAGCTAAAGCTGCAAAGTCATTCAAGCATAACTACGGCGTGACGACAATTCATGACTTGAACCTATTTATTGCGGAAAACAATTTTTCTGTTATTCATGCTTCTTTGTCAAATTCACTCATCTGGAGTAATTGTGAAGCGGTGTATCAGAAGAATTAGTCACAGGTTTGTGCCAGGAGTGAAAGGAGGACGACAATTGACACTTTAGTAGGTCAAATGGAACTGGAGGTCAGGCTATTTCTGAGGGAAAAGGAAGCCCTGTTTTGCATGTTAGCTTTCCCGGTGTTTATGATAGTTCTCTGTGGCACCGTAGCAATTGCAACTATCCCAAGGGAGAAAAGGTGAGGTGCGAGAAGATAGATGCTGTGAGGCTGCATGTTAAGAATAGCCAGTAAACTAGTCTACTTAAGGAGGAGAAATGGAGGAGATGTACAGATATATAATTTGTGTCGCTATTTGCGCTGTCGTATGGATTATTAATGGAAGATGCATACTCCAGGCAGCGAGGGAACATATAAGTGGTGAAGTCTATAGTCATACTGGCTTAGGTATCTTCTTTACCCTTTTGACTCTCGAATTGGTTCTGGGTGAAGCTGGAGCGTGGATGCGGGGCAATATCTTGTGGTTGCAGATTGTTGGCTGTATTCTATATGTTCCATCAGCCTTTCTGGTTTTCGGGTCAATGATTGAGCTCAAACATAAAGGCAAAGCAAAAACTTTGGCACCGCATGGCACTGCTACGCTAGTGCAAACCGGGATATATGGAATCGTTCGGCACCCTATGTGGCTGGGGATGGCTATCTGGTCGACTGCTTTGATCCTGATTTTTCAGTCGATTCTTTCCGTAATACTTGGTGTAATCGCTATAGTCTGCTTCCGAATGGGGACTACGAAAGAGGATGAATTCAATATACAGGAATTTGGAGACGCTTATAGAGAATATGGGAAGAAAGTTCCCATGTGGAACGCTTTCAAAGGGCTAAGGAAATCGAGGAAAGCCTAGATAATTCAAGATGAAAAAGCGTGCAGTTGTGGCATTCATGTCTGTTTT
>CAZJGF010000079.1:2653-7492 GCA_964545665.1 uncultured Dehalococcoidales bacterium | reverse complement strand
AGCCACATGCGCTTTACCTGAACAATTACTGAGGCATTTCTTGCCTATCTGCACTCCTCCCCCAGCATCACGTTATCTATCAGCCTGGCCTTGCCTATTCGGACAGCTAAGGAGGCTAACGCAGGGCGGTCAACGTGATTAAGCTCTTCTAGGGTATTGCTATCAGCGATGCTAACGTAGTCAATTTGAGCCAAGGGCTCCCTTTGAATACGCCAAACCATTTGCTGCCGAATGTTATCGCCATCTTTTTGCCCATCCTGCCATAACTGCTTGGCCAAAGATAAAGCCTCGAACAGGACTGCGGCTGCCCGACGCTCATCGGGATTGAGGTAGACGTTACGGCTGCTCAGCGCCAGACCATTGCTTTCCCTCACTGTAGGCACAACCACAATCTCCAGGTTCATATTGAGTTCAGCAACCATGCGCTTAATGACTATTGCTTGTTGAGCATCCTTCTGTCCAAAGTAAGCTCTAGTAGGTTGGACAATGTTGAATAGTTTAGTGCAAACCGTGGCTACTCCCCTGAAATGTCCCGGCCGAGACGCTCCCTCAAGACGCTCAGTCACCTTCCCTACGTCCACCCAGCTACTAAATCCAGGTGGATACATCACATCGTCAGAGGGCACAAAAACGACATCTGTTTTCTCCTGCTCTAAGAGCTTCAAGTCGCGACTTAAGTCTCGCGGGTAAGTTCTAAAATCTTCGCCAGGAACAAACTGGGATAGATTGACATAAATGCTAACCACGACGACAGAATTCTCACCTCTGGCTTGCTTCACCAAAGCCAGGTGGCCCTCATGAAGATAGCCCATAGTGGGCACGAGCCCCACCGAATTGCCAAGCGATTGTCTCAGCTTCCTTATCTCACCGATTGTTTCTACTACTTGCATGCTCATTCAAATAGAGCGAGCGACCAGAGATTCTTTGCCATTCACCTTAACAATCCTGTTCTTATCATCTACGTAAACCATGGCTGGCGTCATCTCCATTGCCTCGCTATCTGCTAGTTGACAGTAGGAGAGGATTATGACTATGTCACCCTCTGCAACAAGCCTGGCAGCAGCTCCGTTAATACCAATCATTCCTGAATTTGCTTCGCCTTCAATGACATAAGTGCTGAATCTAGCTCCATTATTGATGTTGAGCACCTCTACTCGCTCACTAGGCAGCAGGTCGCTCGCCTCCATAAGCGTTCTATCAACAGTAATGCTGCCCTCATAATCTAAGTTAACCTCGGTAACATGAGCTCGATGAATCTTACTTTTCAGCATATTCCTCATTTCCAACTCCTGTTCAACTCTTTGACCGACGGTATCCCGGCCATAGTCTCAGCTCGAATCACTGCTCTGGTTACAGCTGTGGCTACCAGCTCGACAGCTACCGAGCCAATAACATTCATATCAGCCTTTCTTTCGCCTGAAGAAAGGGCAAAAATTACATCGCCGTCATACATAGTTCGGCAAGGATCAACAGTCCGAGCTATCCCAGCTTGTGCCATCTGAGCCAGTTTGTTCGCCCGCTCCTTACTAAGTTGGGCGTTGGTGGCTACCACGCCAATTACGGTGTTACACGATAAGACGCTTCTCCCAAATTTGCCTTTCCTCAGCAGCTCAGCAGTACGCAAGAAACCTTGCCCATTCCGACCCCGGGGCCCGGCTATGACCTCCCCCGTTTTAGGGTCAATAACATCCCCAAAGGCATTGACCACCACCAGGGCAACCACCGCAACACCATCAGCCAATTCCTCACTGGCCAGCCCCAAGCCACTCTTGGTAGCTCTCTCCGTACCCAGAATCTTACCCACCGTGGCACCAGTGCCAGCACCAACACACCCCTCGGCAACTTCAGCATCCGTAGCAGCAAGGCAAGCCTTATAGCCCGCCTCAGCTCCAGGCCTGATTTCGGCACTGCCTATAGCTAAATCGAAAATAATGGCTGCCGGCACAATAGGCACCAAGCCAGCTCCAGTTTCGTGACCAACCCCTTGCTCCTCAAGATACTTCATCACCCCGCTAGCAGCGTCAAGCCCGAAAGCGCTACCACCGCTGAGCACAACAGCCTGCACTTTTTCTACCAAATTGCCTGGCCGAAGGACATCTGTCTCCCTGGTTCCTGGCGCTGAGCCACTGACATCAACCCCAGCTACAGCACCCCGCTTACAAAGAATCACAGTACAGCCAGTAACTGCCTTCTTGTCAGTGTAATGCCCTACCTCAATTCCCATTATTGTTAGAGGATTAGGCATGATAAACCTCAATAAAAAACCTCTCGGCATCGCCAAGAGGGTCTGCAATCATCATCTTCCCCGTCTCGGTCCTTGCCGATCCAAGCGGGAATTTTTTATCCTGCTCGTGAACTCACTGCCTTAAGGTCAGTGGCCAAGTTTATGCTAACAGAATTACCTTATTTCGTCAATAGCTCTGAAGCTCGCTATAGATGGTGGGGGCCAGAGTCTGGAGACGACGTCGGAGAGAAGTAGGGACCCTGCCATCGGGCAGCGGAGTAATAGAGATCCTGCTTAGCTGCAAAGCACCTACATCACTGCCAACATTACCGTGAAATGAGTCCTGGCTGCGCCTAATTCGGTAACTATCCGCTCCGCTGCTCAGCTCTCTTTCTACTGTGTCACAATAATTCTGCTTGGTTAGCGTGGTAATCTCCACGCCGTCAATCTCACTTAGAGCCAGATTAGGCAGGTTAACGTTTAGCAGATTTCCCTTTGGCAGAATCCCGTCTCTTATCTTGGCAGCCAACAAAGCTGCCAGCCTAGCCCCGACGGCGAAATCTAGTCCCTCATATGCGTTCACAGAGATAGCTAAGGACGAGATGCCATGCAAGTAGCCTTGGAACGCTGCGCCTACAGTGCCCGACACGAAAACGTCATGACCTATGTTGGGTCCCCGGTTAATGCCAGAAACAACCAGGTTTATGCCACCTGGGAATAAGGATTTAACAGCTATGATAACGCCATCGCTTGGCGTACCTTCCACTGAATAAGCTTCTACCCCTTCTAGCTGTGCCTCTACCTTCTTCACTCTGATAGATTGGCGAAGGCTGATCGAAGTTCCCGAACCGCTTCGCTCTTGCTGAGGAGCCACTACGGCTACGGGCCCCACCCGTTGAAGCTCTTTTGCCACTACCCAGAGCCCAGGAGCACATACACCATCGTCGTTGGTAACCAATATCTTCATATTGTTATTTGTTATTGTCTTGTCCGACACTCACTGACGCAGCGTAGTGGAGTCTTCACTACTTAAGGCTACACAGGCTTCCCGTCAACATAAAGCTCATAATCATAGTTAATCATGCCGGGGTTTATCTTCATCATACACGGGACGCCAGAAATTTCAAACTGCTGCTCCCGCCGACCAAAAAGACCTATTGAAAGCGCCTTAGCTGGAAACATGGCTACTACCTCTCCATCAACTTTTATCTCCCCTATTGCCAGCCAGGGCTTGCGTCTGACTTCTACAGTATAAGTGCGGCGACGAACTGCAACTGTCCAAGTCCTTCCTGCCATTCCTTATCCCTCCTTTTACCTCATTATTTTGCTTTCCTAAACGAGCTATGTCAAGGGCACTCCCCTGGTGCTGTGCCAAGACATTGTATCCACTCCAGGGGCCTAACTGAACAGATACCCTATGCAGCATTATTGGGATAACAAGCCTTATTTTATCATCAATGTCGGGTAGTTGGGATTTGAGGTAAGAGAATGGTGCCTGGTAATCAAGGGAGGAATGCTCTCTCACATTATTGTAGTAGTACGTGTAGCCCATAGCTTCATTTAACAGCGCAGCTTCGCTGTTAATTTCCAAAGCTCGGGGAATGTAGAATTCGTCGTCATCAGTCCGGTGGGAACGCTCCAGATGCGCGTTCTCCTCACAATGCCCCTTATGATTCTGGATCACCCGACAGCCAAAACCACCAATCAATGGCTTGAAGGCTTTGTAGTGGCCGGATGAAGTTAGGCCTCAACAAGAGCTTGCTTGAGCGAATTATCATTGCTCCGGCAGTTATCGAGGGAAGCCTGTGACCAAGGGCACATTGGCAGCTATCCAACTTGACCTTGGCTTCACCGGAGAGTAGCTGGATGCGGTGTAGCCGCTCTGTTAAGCTGAACAGGGTTTACTTCATTACTGGCTAACCCCTCCCTGGCCTACCGTAGCTTCAGCACTGTTGTTGCCAGCTCTTTCCATACTGAGATGCCTGTTCCAAGCATAAGCAGTGAATCTCACCCCTCGGAATGACAGGCAAGGGGGGCGATAACAAGGCGAGAAGGCGTGATGGGTCGCTAAGGTACTGAACGAATACATTGACTGTCAATTTGCCAAGGATTCATGTAGACTTAAGTCGCAGGACTTAAGTCATGACATGGTTTAGATTGGCAGTCGCTGGAGCAGATTTAGGGAGAGACATTCTGCTCGGCATTGCTTTTGTGGGTCTAAATATCCTCGATGCCCAGCTAACGGGGACTGCTCTAGTACTTGGATCTAGCGAGTTGAACCCCGTTGCCGCCACAGGATTTGGCAGCAACATGCTGCTTAAGGGGTTGATTTCCTTTGCAATAGTTGTAGCTCTTGTTTTGCTTAAGCGGGGCAGATTGTTGCAGCCCCTGGGCCTCGGGATGCTCGTTGTTGTGCTGTGGAATGGTTTTGCCACCTGGTCATGGATGTCCTAAAAGCCTCGTAGCACAAGTAATTTCCTCTCATCTAAGAGTCCTGGAGGAATGGGGCTTTTCTCCCAGAAAATGGAGGTAAAGTAAACATAATGCTATTGACATAAGCGAATAGGGTGGTACAATAGCATTGGTTTGGAAGTCGAACAGCTTGCTGGCGGGGC
>CAZJGF010000079.1:0-2553 GCA_964545665.1 uncultured Dehalococcoidales bacterium | reverse complement strand
GAATAGGGTGGTACAATAGCATTGGTTTGGAAGTCGAACAGCTTGCTGGCGGGGCAATGAAGCAGAGTCCATCACTGGGCGCCCGGGCTTTGTCGAGCCAATGGCGAAACCGACCCTTGAGAGAGGGCGGTTTTTTGTTTGAGGTGCCACAATGACGGGCCTGCTGGTTGGTGGCTCGAAAGAGTTAGTAGAAACCATCTCACTCGTCTTGAAGGTAAGATGGCGAGACCTGGTGGTGCTGCATGCCGCTGAATCAGGCGAAGCCCTGGAGCTAGCACGCCGGAAGCAGCCGGATATCGTCATGCTTCACCTTGACTCAGCAAGCGCCGGCTGCTTTGACCTGATAGGCCAGATACGCAGCTTTTCCAAAGTGCCCGTCATTGTTCTTAGCGACATTGGTAGTGTTGTAGACAAGGTAAGGGCTCTGGAAATGGGCGCCGATGACTGGATCAGCCGTGACTGCATGCCTATGGAATTCATTGCCAAGGTCAATGCTATCCTTCGCCGTTGTTACCCCCACAGCAATAACCACGTCTCCTGTTTCTTCAACGGCAAGCTGAGCATAAACTATGCCGCTCATGAGGTTTGCATGCTGGGAAAACGGGTGAACCTGACTCCCATCGAGTACAAGATTCTTTACCAGTTAGTAAGAAACGAAGGAACTGTAGTCAGTTGTATCAACCTGCTCCGCAATGTCTGGGGAGCAGATTATGAGGCTGACCCTGAATTTGTCAAGAAGTATATCTGCCGCCTGCGCTCCAAGATTGAAGAAGATCCTAGCAACCCCCAAATCATCCTCACTGAAAGGGGCGCAGGCTACCTCTATTCCACATCGCATTACCACCCCAATTAGAGACCTTTTTCCACCAGAATTGGCACGTTTTTCCACCAAATAGGCACTGATTTTTTCTCCGCGTAGAGCTAAGCTGTGTTTTGGATGGGGCCTGAAATGCAGAACATCTTGTTCGTCCATCCTGACTTGGCGGTAAGAGACAGAGTGAGTTTTCTATTACAGCACTCAGGTTTTGGAGTGATAGCTGCTTCAGGGGCCCAGCAGGCTATGACTGAACTGGGAAAAAGCTGTCCTGACCTGATAGCCATGGCTGAGCAGAGCCGTACATTGAGTGGAGACGAGCTTTGTGTGCGCATTCGGGAGCTGTGCCAGACCCCGATCCTCGTGCTGGGGCAGTATCCCGAAGAGGCGGCTGGAATCGAGTTTCTGGAGATGGGGGCTGATGGTTATTTAACCTCCCCGTTAAACATGAGGGAATTACTGGCCAGAGTTCGTTCCTTGCTCCGCCGCTATGCAGAGGAGAAACAGAGTGCATCTTACGGGACAGGGAAGGGAATAACGTTTTTCGGGGACAGGTCATAAGCAGACAGATTCTTGAGGATGGAGGTAAAGTCAACAAACGGAATTAGCATAATGTAGTCGCTGTACAAGAGCAGTAGAGGGGGCTGGGAAGCGGGGCTTGTAGCTGGTCGTTTAAGCTCTGCGGAGCCAATAGCGAAACCGACCTCAAAGGTAGGTTTCGCTATTTCTATTTTGATTCGGGTGGCAAACAGAATGAGGCCAGAAAGGGTAGCTGCAATGTCATTGCACCTTATCCAAATCTTGTTTGCTCAAACCAAGGTCACGCAGCGTAGGGGAGTCCCTTGTGGGCTCCCACAGATTGGGAGGGGACAAGCCCCTCCCCTACAAAAGGCGTGGGATCGTGGCAAAAGAGCGATTCTCAGGATTCCACCAGGCTTCATGAGAGCGTGGAGCTTGCTGAACAAATTGACAGCCCAAGCTGCGAAGCTTTTTGACCAGTACGCGATAGGTCATACTGGCACTAGGAGGTCAGCGTGAAATGGTGGCTCAGCAGCCTGCAACGCCTTGGGAAGTGGCACTCCGTTCTCTTGCATTGCCTGAATCAATGCTTGAGCCACGCCAGGCGCCAAATCTATTACCTCCTCTGTGGTGTCTGCCTGAACCAGAAAACCGGTGAGGGCCGGGCTAGCAGCCAGATAGACACCTTTGTCCAAGCGTTGTATCTCGATAGGAAGAATGTATCTTGCCATGCTGCGAATATTCTAGCAGAAAATGGCTACAAGTCTAATTTTGACTATTACCCATGCCGAGATGCCCTTGGGCCCACAAATCACTTCCCCTCTCGCTTGGTGGGAGAGGATAAAGGTGAGGGTGACAATTGGGCCGGTCGATCAAGGGCCATTGGGCTCCGTTCTCAACTTTCCTCTGCCTCGACGGGAGTTCTCTCTCCACTTGATGGAGAGGGTTAGGGTGAGGTTAAGCTGTGGGTAAGACAATGAACTTGACTGAGATGCGAGCTAGGGCCAGGCAGGTACTCGAAGATGAGGACGCTGCCAGCTACCGGTGGAGCGATGACGAGGTTGACGGAGCCATCGAGCGGGCAGTCAGGGAGTTCTCCCTCCGTTATCCCGTGCAGCAGCAGAGCGATGTCCCCACCAGCGAGGACTCGAACGAGATAGACATCTCCAGCCTTGAGAAGCTGGTCAAGGTCTATTCCGTGGAGTTCCCTATCGGACAAA
>CAZJGF010000078.1:0-7532 GCA_964545665.1 uncultured Dehalococcoidales bacterium | reverse complement strand
TAATGGGGCTAAACTTTCCCCTTGATAAGCCAGTCACTATCGCTGACAAGGAGTGGGGACAGCCGGGGGCGGGTGTTCATATCTATAATTTCGATCCTGCCCTAGCTCCAGCGGGCAAGACGGTGGTGAAGGTCATGTTCCCCTCATATTATGCTTACTGGAGACGATTGCGGGATGAGCCTGAGCGCTATAAGCAGGAGAAAGAGCAAATCGCTGACCAAGTAGTGGCTTTGCTCGACAAGCGCTTCCCGGGGCTGGCTGCTCAGGTGGAGATGCGTGACGTGGCTACACCGCTCACTTTCCATCGTTACACCGGCAACTGGCAGGGCACCTTTGAAGGATGGATGATCACGCCAGAAACCTGGAGGTTGCGCATGAGCAAGACCTTGCCCGGACTTGATGGCTTTTATATGGTGGGGCAGTGGGTTGAGCCAGGTGGCGGTGTGCCCACGGCAGCTATGTCAGGCCGCAATGTGATTCAAATTATCTGCAAACGAGATGAAAGGCCATTTGTGACAACTGTTCCATGAACCCGATTTGTGGAATCAGAGCGGAAATTGATTTCCCTCTCTTCTGCTCAACTCGGGTGTAGTGACTATAATGGATTTTGTCTTCGCAGATGACGCCCAACAAGAGCAGCCGGCTCGTCCCGGCATGGGGCCCCTGCTTGCCGTCGGAGGTATTTGCCTACCGGGTGAAGCAGTCGGCAAGCTTGAGGGGAAAATCCAGACCCTGTGTGCTGATTACGGTTTCCCGGCTAGCGAGGCGTTCAACTGGTCTCCGAGACAGCATCTCTGGATGCACGGCAACCTTGGCGAGGAGAAGAGACAGCGATTCTTCATGCAGGTGCTGAAGTTGACTCAGGACAGCGGGGCCACCGGAGTTGTCGTCATCGAAGATGCCAGTTGTCCGCTGGCTACCGACGCAACAAGCCCGGAAATAGATGTTACCCGACTGTTCCTTGACCGTGTGCAGAAGCTGCTTGGCAGAAGGAAGTCGGATGGAATAGTCATTGTCCCTTGGCCTGGCGGAGACAGAGCGGCGGAGGACAAATTCCTGGCTGGCTGTCTTGAAACCCTACAGAGTGGAACGGATTACGTGAAGCCTAACCATATCATACTCAATGTGCTGTTCTCCCCGTCCAGGTTTATCCGACTTCTTCAGGCTGCTAGCGTAATAACTTCGTGCAGCATCGCGGCTGTAAGCGGTGAGAACCAATTCTCACCACCAGTCTTCGCTTCAGTCAAAAGGCTGTTGGCCAGAGAGGGAGAGAGGATCGGCGGGGTTGGGCTGAAGCTACACCCTTATTTCATGTATGCCAATCTCTATCACTGGTTGGTCGGGGACTCCCACTTCTGGAAGAGCGGCACCAGGTTCCCTCTTCCGCTTGCCTGCTACCCCTATAGCTCACATCCCAACACGTTTAGCTCCTGGCTCTAGAAAGCTATAATATTATGGATATAAGATACAAGGAGGTCCAAAATGAAAGCCAAGAGAAATATTGGCATCGGGGACAAGGTGATGCTGAGGGTGCGAGTCAGTGAGAAGGATGTTCACTATGCCGGCGGTCTGGTAAACGGGGCCTGGGTGCTCGGCATTTTCGGCGACGTGGCCACCGAGATAACCATCAGATACGACGGTGATGAGGGCCTGCTCCGGGCCTATACCAGCGTGGACTTGCTGGCACCAATCCACGCTGGCGATTTCATCGAAGCGACGGGCAAGATCACAGAAGTGGGCAATACTTCCCGGACGATAGAGCTGGAGGCAAGAAAGGTTATCGCCTCTGCCAATATTCCCGAGCAACCTTCAGCCGCAGATACACTGGACGACCCAGTTGTGGTGGCCAAGGCCACCATGATAGACGTCGTTCCCAAGGACTTACAGAGATGCGAATAGAGTTCGAGACAGCCAGCGACTGATTAAGCTTCTGCAAATGAATCTACTGAGCCTGTCGCCTTCGCCCTGATATGACACGAATCAGCAGAAGCAAAAGGGCGTCTTGTCTAAGTTTCTCCTTTAAGCGGTACCCCCGTTTCCTTGCTCCATCCCCTTGCCTGGTAGCATTCCTCCAACATCCGACTGAGGTTTTTTATTTCGCATTCTTTGACTGAAGCGTAGTCCCCAAACTCTGGGAGCTTAAGACATCTCTCTGGAAGCATGTCATCTGTTTTCCTTATACCTTCTCGGGTATTGAACATTCTTTGAAGGTCATAAACGCGTTCTCCCACACGCAGAAGCTCCCAGCCATCTACATCCCAGCCGGTTAATGCGGAAAGCATACCGGCCAGCTCATCAAGCCCCAGGCTAACGTATACGTAGAATTTGCAGAAACCCAAAATATCGGGCACTACCCCAAAATCCTGCAACTTCTTTACGATTTCACCTTTGCCTTCCTCAGCAAAGCGGTCCACAGTCTCAGGGTCCGGCAGGCCATAAGGAATCAGTCCAAATTTGTTCTTGAAGCTGTCATAGTCCCCAGTTTCAAGCGGATGAATATGGCACATGCCTCTATTACTCAGACCGTAGGCTATGGCCAGACTTTTGCCGGACCTCGCATCATGTGCCGGCCCCTCAAGGCCCTTTATGTGTATTGCCAGTGTATCCGAGCCTTTGCCAATCTGCTGAGAAGCACGCCTGACTCCTTCACCCAAGACTCGCCCTAAACCATCCCTGTTGCTTATTCTGTTGACCAATTCAATCACAGTCTCAGCATTTCCCCAGCTAAGGTCTAAACCACCAGCCTCTTCCCTGCTAATGATGCCATTGTCATAGCAGTCCATAGCAAAAGCAATAACTGCGCCCGTAGATATACTATCTAACCCATATTCATTACACAGATAGTCCGCATGGACTGCAGCATCCACATCCTCATTCAACACAAAAAAAGTGAAAACAGCCATGGTCTCATATTCTCCTCCTTCATGCTGAGGAGTCTTCCACCTACCAGAGTCTACTTTGACAATTCTCTTGCACCTTAGCACACATCCTCTGTAGCACGCCTCGGCCTTCACCAAATTATTTGTCCTGAAGTGGTCATAAAGCGCTTTACCCTTGCCCCACGAGTTAGACCTCCAGTTCTTCGTCGGTATATCCCCTTGAGCGTCACACCCATCCAGGCTATTGGTGGTACCGTGTATGGTCCAGTCTTCTGCCCCGGCGTCGGCTAGAACTTTCTCCCTGGTCTGTTTACAGGCTAGCGAGAACTCACCTGGATTGGCAACAGGAATTTTGCCGCTACCTTTCACCGCAATGGCCAGCAAATTCTTGGAACCCATCACTGCGCCTCCTCCACCTCTGCCAAATGCACGTTCCCCGGCCATGATATTGGCGAACCTCACCAGATTCTCACCTGCAGGACCTATAGCTACAGTTTCAAACTTCTCGTCCTTTAACTCTTCTTTCTTGATAATCTTCTCTTTCTGAGACGTTGTTTGCCCTTTCAGTCTCTCTGCCGGTCTTATCTCCACCTTATCATCATCAACCATGACGTATTTTGGTTCCTTAGCTTTGCCTTCCACCACCAGGAAATCATAGCCTGCTCTTTTCAAAGCACCGCCCCATTCCCCACCAGCCCTCGACTCGCACCAAATTCCAGTGAGTGGAGATTTAAAACAAACTTCGATAGACCCTGACCCGGGAGCTATCGTGCCGGTCAAAGGTCCGGTGGCAAACACCACTTTGTTTTCCGAGCCCAACGGATCGATGCCCACCGGGATTTCGTCATACAGCAATTTAGCCGCATACCCAACCCCACCCATAAAATCCCTTAATATTTCATGGTTGATTTCTTCCACAGCAACCCGATCCTCACTTAGATTTATTCTTAGCACCTTGCCGGCATACCCGTACTGCCGAACATGACCTGTATTACTCATCTGCAACCTCCTCTATCGAAATGTGGGCGATTCTAGCACGAGCCTAGACACTGGTCAATACCACTGAATCGATATGTATTAATGCTCTACAATTCTGTCACCTTTAATTATGATATATTAGACCGGGAATGGGGGAGAGCACAGCGGGGTTACTTTGTTTTGCCGAAGGGGCAAAGTCAACTGAGGAGATGGAGTCAATAAACAATACAAACAGCTTCCGTGTAGTACAAACCTGCCCAGATAGCAGAGCCCGTGCTGGCCAGTTATCCACCCCTCACGGGTCAGTCCCTACGCCGGTATTTCTGCCGGTAGGCAGCCAGGCGACGGTTAAAACGGTCGCGCCCGAGGAGCTCAAGACTATCGGGATAAGGATGGTGCTGGCCAATGCTTACCACCTGTACCTGAGACCAGGAGCGGATGTGATTGAGGGAATAGGAGGGCTCCACCGATTTATGGGCTGGGACAGAGCCATACTTACCGATAGCGGCGGCTATCAAATACTCAGCCTGGCCCGACTGCAGAAGGTAAGCGAAGAAGGAGTCATATTCCGTTCCCATATTGATGGAAGCCAGCATTTTATCACCCCAGAGTTGGCTGTTCAGTTGCAGGAATCAATTGGAGCCGATGTCATTATGGCTCTGGATGTGTGTCCGTCCTGCACAGATAGCTTTGAGGAAGTCAAGCAGGCAACGGACAGGACTTGCAGGTGGGCAGAGCGATGCCAGAGAGCCCAAACCCGTAGTGACCAGGCCCTGTTCGCCATCGTACAGGGAGGCATTTCCCCTGAGCTTCGCCGCCAGTCAGCAGGTTGCCTCACATCACTGGGGTTCCCAGGCTATGCCGTTGGTGGCTTGAGTCTGGGAGAAGCAAAAGAACTAACTCAAACTATGATTGACGAAACAGTGGCACTACTTCCTGAAGATAAGCCAAGATACCTGATGGGTGTCGGCTCCCCGGAGGACATAGTTGACGCGGTAGCCCGGGGAATTGACATGTTTGACAGTGTTCTTCCCACCCGGGTCGGCCGAAATGGCGCCCTGTTCACCTGGCAGGGCAGGTGCAACATCACAAAGTCTGTCTATAGCCAGATGGAAGGGCCTGTTGCCCCCGAGTGCGGCTGCTACACATGCCGTAATTTCTCAGCGGCTTACCTCCATCATTTATTCGGATGCCAAGAGCTGCTGGCCTATAGGCTGGCCACCATTCACAATCTGAACTTCATGCATACTTTGATGAACAAGATAAGAGAAGCGATTGCTAACGGCACCTTCGACTCTTTTAGAGACCGATTCCTAGCCAATTACCAGCCCACTGATGAGGAACTGCGGCTAGCGCAGAAGCAAAAATGGCTGGATACTCAGAATCGTCACCGGACAAGCGAAGAATGGCAAGTTCGTTCTTGACTGACTAAACATGGAGATACAGCCCGGCATGTTATTCAACAATCTGCTCTGGATTGCTTTTATTCTCATTGATTTAAGTCTTGCCATCCTTGTCTACCGTTTCTTCGGCAAGTTCGGGTTGTATGCCATCATAGTGGCCTCGGTCATTACTGCCAACATCCAGGTAATCAAGACGGTCCAGTTGTTTGGACTTGTGGCCACGCTGGGCAACGTGCTCTACAGCAGCATCTTCTTTGCTACCGACATCTTAAGCGAGGTATACGGGAAGAAAGCAGCCAGACGCAGCGTATGGCTCGGTTTCATCGGGATGGCACTCATGACGCTGTGGATGCAGATTGGGCTTCAGTTCATTCCGGACATATCGGACTTCGCTCAGGATGCACTCTCAACGATATTTGGCTTGATGCCAAGGATTGCTGTTGGAAGCCTGACTGCCTATCTCATATCCCAGCACCATGACATCTTCGCCTTCCACTTCTGGAAAAGGAGAACAAAGGGGAGGTTTCTCTGGCTCAGGAACTGCGCTTCCACCATGGTCTCTCAAGCAATTGACACCATCATCTTCTGCACTATCGCTTTCTGGGGCCTGTTCGATATGAATACATGGTTACAGATACTAGCGACAACCTACTTTTTGAAATGGTTTGTTGCCGTAGTTGACACTCCATTTATCTACCTGGCCACAAGGCTTAGCCGAACTGTGCTGGCGCAAGAGTCAAGCATCAGCCTTGTGGAAGAAGAGTAGTGCTTATCAATTGGTGCTGCACCAGAAGAGCGGGAGCAAGACCATCACAAGCTAATTGGACACGTGAACTGTTTTGCCATATTATTGTTGCCAGCATCGGTTAAGGTTGGAGGAGAGTGCTATGAAGAAGCTACACAGAAGTCGAAGCGACCGGATGATATGGGGTGTCTGTGGCGGTCTGGCGGAGTACTTCAACATAGACCCCACCATTGTCAGGGTAATTGCAGTATTACTGATATTCGCCAACGGGATAGGTATCCTGGCCTATATAATTCTGGCCATTGTCGTTCCCCTGGAAAGCTCAAAAGCTACTGAGCCCAAGGATGTAATCAAGGAAAATGTGGAGGAGATGAAGGAAACCGCCAGCGGGTTGGGACATGAAATACACTCTAGCTTCGAGAAGGAACAGGGCTCATCAGAAGAAGCGGCCAAGGTTCGCCACCACAGCCGCAACCTGCTTGGCGCAATCTTAATTGCTGTCGGTATCTTTTTCTTATTATCCAGCTTCGACTTTTTCTGGTGGTTCCGCTGGAGCTATCTCTGGCCTGTTATTCTGGTCGCCATCGGGCTACTAATCATCGTGGGCGCCAGGAGAAAATAGCAGTGCCTGACCAGGAGCAGCAACAAGAACGGTACGCCCCCGTGTGGGGCATCCTCCTGCTATTTCTGGGGGTAGTATTCCTTCTCCAGAACTTAAATGTTCTCCCCTGGGGGCTTTGGGGAACGCTGTGGCATTTCTGGCCAGTGTTGATAATTGCTATTGGGGCCAGCATCCTGCTCAGGTACCAAAATATCTGGCTGGTGAGCGCGCTGGTTCTGGCGATGCTGTTCGCTTGTCTTGGCATAACCATCTGGCAATATGGAGCGGCTCCTCCAGCGGAAGAAATCTCCAGCGCCTATTCTAAGCCATTGGGCAGCTTGGAACAGGCTCAGGTTGAGATAGATTTCAGCGGGGGAAGCCTGACTGTAGGCAGCCTTCCACCTGATTCGCTCAATTTCATGGAGACGGGCTCCGCCACCCGTAATGGCCAGACATCTCTGAAAGCAGACTTTCACCAGGAAGACAGCGAAGGCAGACTTCTTCTAAGCCTAGAGCGAGGTGGATGGGAATTCTGGAGCAAAGGCGAGAATAGCTGGCAGGTCATGTTCAACGGAAGAATACCGCTAACGCTAGATATCAAGTCAGCAGCAGGCAATGTCAGCCTCGATTTGAGCCAGCTCCAAATAACTGAACTTGCTGTAGACGCAGACCTGGCTGATTATACGATAAAGGTGCCTTCTCCGGCTGGCATCGTCCACGCCCACATCAATGCAGACCTCTCGAATCTCGAGATAATTGTTCCTGACGGCGTAGCCGTCAAGCTTTTGGCAGATACTGACCTGAGTATTCTCAAGGTGGATGAGAACCGCTTCCCAAGGAAGGGCGACTATTACATGTCTCAGGACTTTGCCAGTGCCGAGAATCAGATAGAGCTAGAATTAGATTGCGACCTAAGCAGAGTGCAG
>CAZJGF010000077.1:0-7587 GCA_964545665.1 uncultured Dehalococcoidales bacterium | reverse complement strand
GCCCTCTGGGCATAACAGCCAGTAGCGACGACCAAAGCCTCGGGATTCCTGCGCCTTGCCAGCCTCAGCCAGTGGCGTGATTTACGGTCGGCAATGTGAGTAACAGTACAGGTATTGGCAACATAAATATCAGCCGGGGCGCTGGGAGGTACCAGCCTGAATCCAGCCTCACTGAACTGACCGGCCAGTGATTCCGTCTCTGCCTGATTCAGCTTACACCCCAGGGTATAGAATGCTACCCTGACGTTCCTAACTTCACTCACTGATATGGATTATATTTATGCCTGCTTGAACGGTCAAATTGCCAGAGTGCAACTTTCCTCATCCAACCGGCAAGAACCTCTTGGCCGTAATCCATCTCTGTGATATAGTTAGTGGCTCTGAGCAAAACTTATCAAGCTAACATATGAAACCGAATTATCAAACTCGGTGGGAAGTCTTGCCCCCGGCACCGGCCGAATATCTGGGGGCCGCCAATCTTCCTCCTATGATTGCCCAACTGCTCTATAATCGTGGCGTTAGCCCAAATCAAATTAAAGCATTCGTGGCTGCTGACCACCAGCTTCAAGGCAATCCATTCCTGCTTCCCGACTTGTCACCGGCGGTAAGCAGAATTTACCGGGCCTTGCTCTCAGGAGAGAAAATAGCCATCTACGGTGACCTCGATGTTGATGGAGTTACGGCTACGGCCGTTCTCGTAGAGGCTTTATCACAGCTTGGTGGCAAAATCACTACCTACATTCCCGATCGCCTGTCTGAAGGACATGGGTTAAAGTCAGCAGGTCTAGAAAAACTTCACCATGACGGCGTAGGACTGATTATCACTGTTGATTGTGGCATCTCAGACCTTGCAGAGGCAAAGCACGCTCAGCAATTGGGGCTAGATATGATTATCACCGATCATCACGTTCCACTAGCGAGCCTACCCCAGGCCATAGCTGTAATTGACGCCAAGCGAAAGGATTCACAGTATCCCTTCCCAGAACTAGCCGGGGTGGGTGTTGCCTTTAAACTTGCTCAAGCCCTGTTTCATAAAGACAGAAGGGCAAATCAACTCATTGAATTGCTGGACTTGGTAGCCTTGGGCACCATCACCGACATGGTTCCTCTCACCGGGGAGAACCGCTATTTTGCCAAGGAAGGGTTAAAGGTACTCAATAATACCCAGCGCATCGGAATTCAAGAAATGATTAAGCTGGCCAGGTTAAGTCTGGGCGAAGTCAACACCAATGACGTTTCCTGGGTTCTGGGACCAAGACTCAATGCTGCTGGCAGAATTAATGATGCCTCCATCAGTTATCGCTTGCTCACCACCCGTTCACCAGAAGAAGCCAACGCTTTAGCCAAGGAATTAGAAGAGACTAATGCTGAGCGTCAGAGAGTAACCGCCGAGGCGTTAGGCAAGGCACAAGAAAGGTCAGCCTCAAGACTTGATCTCCCGCTAATCATAGAAGGTGATGAAACCTATCCTGTTGGGGTTATCGGGCTTGTCGCTGGCAAATTAAAGGACGAATTCTATAAACCCGCTATCATTATCAATCTTGGCCCTGAGATATGCCGTGGTAGCTCTCGAAGCATTCCCGAATTCGATATCGCCGATGCTCTAGCACAATGCCAGGACTTACTCATCACCTTCGGCGGCCATCCCCGGGCAGCCGGCTTCACCATAGAACGCCAGAATTTGGCCCGGCTAGAGGAAAGGCTGACAGACTTAGCACAGAGCCAGCTATCACACCTCAACCTCCAGCCTAAGTTGACCGTTGACGCTGAGGTGGCCTTATCCACTTTTACCGGCGACACTTTCAACCTGATTCAACAACTGGAACCCTTCGGGCAAGGCAATCCATACCCTACCTTCCTCAGTCGCCAAGTCGAGGTAACTGAATGTCGCAATTTTGGAAGCCAAGACAAATGGCTAAAGCTAAAACTTAGACAGGGCGACATAAGCTGGAAAGCAATAAGTTTCAACTCGCAGAAAGCGCAGGGTGAAATTCCACCCCATATAGATATCGTCTACAACATAGAGAAGGGCTTCTGGAACGGAGAGCAAGTACTACAGCTCAGTCTTCGTGACTTTGCCCCGTCTGGCTAGCCTTGTTAGTAGATTCAGCTCTCAAAGAGCCTTGCTGATATTTGCGCATTTTGATGATGAACAAAGGCAGCACCACCAATAGAATTACCAGACTGATAATCTGCCCCTGATAAAGGCCCAACAGGAAAATATCATTTATACGGAAAAACCTCAAGCCAAAATCACCAGCGGCATAAAGGCAAAGATAAAGAAGAAATAGCGCACCTGGAGGCTTGATTCGCCCGCGCATTCGCCACAACACAGCAAAAACTACCAGGTTCCACAGCAGAAAATAAATCTGCGTCGGGTGCAATGGAATTCCCTTAAGCCCACATGCGCTCGCTGGATGAGTATAGATAACCGCCCAAGGTAGAGAAACAGGCTTGCCATAGCAACAACCATTTATAGTGCAGCCAATTCTGCCGATAGCCTGAGCCAGAGGAGCCCCAACAGCGATAGCGTCACCAACAACTGCCATGTCGGACCAGGTAATTTTTTTTACCCTGGTGTAGACCCACACAGCCAGCACAGCTCCGCCAATAGCCCCTAACAGGCTTAAACCAGCAAAGCCAATGAGCTGGATAGGCTCCCCAGGGTGAGTTACCACATGATCAATAACATGAACCAGCCGGGATATGACAAAGCCGCCAATAATACCCCACAGGAAGAGGTTATAGAAAAAATCCTGTGAAATGCCCAGCCTCTTTGCTTCCCGGGAGGAGATAGCTAGCAGTGCTACCACCGCCAGGGCAACCATGATTCCGTACCACCTAACACTAAGGGGACCGATGGTAAAGGCAACAGGGTCTATGCTAATAGTAAACAAATGCTCCTACCTCTAACTATCTATATAGTAGCACAAGTGTGGTCGCCTTTTAGCTTATGCATCTTTCGTAAGCCAACCCATCGTCGGATTAAGGTAGCTGTTTAGTCTCTCCCCAGGAATAGGAGAGGATACACTATATCGCTTGTACAGCAAGGAACCCAAACTGCCAAGAACAGAAACATAAACATAAAAGGCAGTAAAGGAATCCAATTAGCTATCCCAAATGCAGTAAAGTAAAATAACGAAGCCCATGTGCTTATTAACACGTGTCCAGAGTGCGGGATTCTAGTTGTCTGCCTCCAATAGCCGATGGCAATGCCCAGAAGCGCCGCAGAATTTACAATTTTCCACTCTTCAATTCCAACAACAGGCATCTGGGCGGTTTCGATAAAAGGCACATGGAATTCCATTGGAACACCAAGTAAGCCTGCACTTAGGTAAGGAATTATGGCATCGCTTATCGTAGCGATACCGATTGACCCTGTCCAGCCAATTAAGATTGCTATCCAAAATTTAGCTTTCCTGTATCTCACATACATCGCCGTGGTTACAAGCGCGCTCAACACGACATGGATTGGATGCAAGGTGTAAAAAACCATGTTGGAAATGCCAGAAGGGACCTCAGCAAGGACTATTATAGCCATGATGATGATCCCGGTGAGAGCCCCAAAGGCAGTGAAGGGAGAATGTTCCTTCAGTTCAATTGCTATCCGCCTGAGCATTTCTGAAAACCAGCTTAGACTGTGGAATCCTGTTTGACCTGTTTTCTATAGCAATCGGAGCAGAGCCCAGAAGACTCGGACAAGTGGCATTCAGTGTGGAAGCCAAAACTTCTGGCAAACTTACCTTCTTCCTGGCATAGCACCTCATCGGCAAACTCCTCAATGACTCCGCACTGACGACAGACCACGAAGCGATGACACCCCCCCGTTTTGCCCAGGCTGCACCCCACAAATCCACCCTTTGATAGCACCTTGTGAGCTAGATTCAGACCACAGAGCAAATCAAGTACCCGATAGATGGTAACGTGATTTAGATATTTCCCTTGCTTCCCTAGAAGCCTTTGTATGTCATAAGGAGAAACTGGTTTTTGTGTTCCTTCCAAAACTTCGAGAACTTGCCTCCGAGGCTTAGTTACCTTATAACCCTGAGCCTGCAAAATTTGTATTGAATCCTGGATCACAAGTGAAATTATGCCGGAGGCGAAGGCTAAATGCAACAATATTGCAATTGCCGCCTGATTTCCGTCCCAGTGGTTTCTCCAAGAATCTTGCTACAAGCTATGGTTGACAACGGCACAAGTGAGAATTAGAATTGCTAGCCCAACTGCTAATCAAAGGAGGTCAGAACCAGGATGAAGTTAGCCAGCTTTAGAAACCATGATGGAGAAACGCGCGTCGGCCTTATGATGGGAGACAGAGTGGCCGATCTCACCGCAGCTTTTGAGAAATACCTTGTGGAGGAGGAGAGAGTAGCGCCGCAGAGCGCCCTGGAAACCGCCAATGTTAGAATGCCTAACTCCATGTTGAGCCTGATTCAGAGGGAGGAGGAAGGACAGGCAGACCTGAAAGATGTTGGTGCCTACCTGGATGAAGCTGCCAAGAGCAAGGAGGTCATGTATGCCCCTAGTGGAGCCAAGATAACTTATGGCTTGGAAGAAGTAAAACTACTCAAGCCTCTGCAACCAAAGAGATGTTTTAATATGGGCCACAATTATCCATCGTATGCAAAAATGGGGGACCTGGTCCCCCCATACGAGGGTACGGTCGCTAGTTTCATGGTAACACCGGAGTCCACCATTGGCCCCGAGGACATCGTTGAGTGGCCGCTTTCAGCAAAGGAAGTTTGCCTAGAATTGGAGCTCGGCGTTGTCATTGGCAAGACGGGGAAACGTATATCTCAAGCCAATGCGCTTGACCACGTTTTCGGGTATACCATAGTAAACGATGTCACCGGTTGGGACATCTTTGCCAGAGGTGTAGGGAAAGAAAGGGAAGGGCTGCCAGGCTTCTACTATGTAATCATGTCCAAGAGCATAGACACCTTCCAGCCCATAGGACCATACATAGTGCTAAAGGACGAGCTCCCTGATCCCCAGAATATTGCTGGGGAACTCAGGGTTAACGGTGAACCCCAGATCAGAGGCAACACCAAGGAAATGCTGCTAACGGTTGAGCGCATACTAGAGTACCATACGCAGGATATCACGTTCTACCCAGGAGATGTCATCGCCACCGGAGGAATGGGGTCAGAGGGAGTGACGCCACATGCCTTCGTTAAGTCAGGCGATGTAGCCGAGGCGGAACTCGACAAAATCGGTGTTCTCAGGAACTACGTACGCTGAGGAGAACCATCAGTTGGGTAAGGACTAAGGTATACGTGGGCCACCAAAAAGGTGCATACGAAACATGAAGTTGAAAGCGCTACGAACAGGAGAGATTATCTCGGGAAGTTGACAGCATCTCGGCTGGAATCGCGAAGTTGCAGGAGAAGGAATGAGAGCTAAATGAGAATTGGCGCTTTTGAGCTTTCGGATCCCCTTCCCGAGCTTAGGCAACCTCACGCTCTGGCTATGCTCCGGCCCTGGATAGATGTAGGTAGCGTGGGGGCTCTGACCATTCTCGGATTGGAGACTTATTTTGGAGCTAAGGAATTGGGGAGACTAGCCAGACCGGGAAACTTTTTTGACTTCACTCGCTATCGCCCCACCGCTTACTTCAAAGAGGGCCACCGGGAATTCTCCATCCCTAATACTACCATTAGCTACGCTAAACGTGAGACAGGCCATGACTTTCTCTTTATCAAGCTTCTGGAGCCGCATATGCTGGGGGAGCTGTATGTTAATTCAGTATTGCAAGTCCTTAAGACGTTTGAGGTCAAGAGGTACTGCCTTCTGGGCAGCATGCATGATATGGTTCCCCATACCAAGAAGCTTTTGGTAAGCGGAGGAGCAATTGGCGAAAAGGCCGAACAGGACCTGGCGAAAGCGGGAATCTTGCCAACGGACTACCAGGGGCCGTCTACCATTACCTTCCTAATCACTCAACAGACACCTCAACTGGGCATTGAAGCTATGTGGTTCATAGCGCACCTGCCCCAATATATTCAGCTCGATGAGGACTATAGGGGCAAGGTACGCCTTATGGAGGTGCTTGAGTCAATATACAATATCCCCAAGGATGACGCAGACATTGAAAGAGCTGAACAACAACTGCAAAGTGTCAACATGGCAGTGGATGAAAGTCCAGAACTGAAAGCAATTATGCCCCAACTGGAAGCTCGCTATCAGGCCACAATTGAAAAAAGGGAGGAGAAGATAGTTCCTCTCCCCCCGGAGTTGGAAAAGTTTCTTAGAGAACTTGGTAACCGCTTTGGCCAAAACTAAGCTGTAGTTACCCCCTATACAGGCACACAAAAATAGTGCGCTAGCACATCACAATTCCCCTTCTGAACCAGCAGCCTCTGGATTGACTAGTAGGAATCCTTCAAGAGCTGAACTATTACAGAAGCATCAAGTGTATTGGGATGCTTGCTGAGAAGGCCACGCGATGTCCTCAGGGCGTTGTCAGCTAGCGCTTCGAAATCCTCGGGGACAACACCGAGAGTCCGTAGCCCAAGCCTCATCCCCACACTGTCCAGCCATTTCTCAACAGCGGCTACTCCATCTTCCTCGCCGAAGACATTCCTACCCAGAGAACTGAATCTGTCTTCTCTTACTGGCAATGTGTACCTCATCCAAGCGGGAAGCAGAGCCGCCAGTCCTTCACCATGGGTAACATCATGATACCCACTCAGAGCGTGCTCGATGAGGTGTAGAGTCCGATATCCAATGCCACCTCCCAGTGTGATAATGTCTGAACAGGCAACAGTACTGGCCCAGGAGAGTCTAGTGCGAAGCTCAACGTCATCCAGCTTGGCCAATACCTGGGGCAGCGTCTGCACCACTACCCGCATTATCCCTTCTATTATACCATCGGTCAAAAGGGATGGCCTGCTCGTTGTAATGTAATTTTCAAATACATGCAGCAAGATATCTACTCCGCCCGCCGCCGTTAGCTTGAGTGGAAGAGTGACCGTCAGTTCAGGGTCAACAATCGAGACATTGGCGAAGTAAAGAGGAGTAAGCACTGCACGCTTCTCATGATTCTCCCAGTTGGTAATCACTGAAAACGCGTCAAATTCAGAGCCAGTAGCGGCTATGGTTGGTACCAGCATGAGAGGCATTACTTGCCCTACCGCCTTGGTATCAGCAACTCCAATATAATAATCCCAAATTGGGCTATCACTAGCGCTGGCTAACCTGATACCTTTGGCCGCGTCCATAGCGCTACCACCGCCAAGACCAATAATCAGGTCGGCGCCCTTGCGGCGAGCAATATCAGCCCCCTCGTCTACTACCGAGGCACGAGGATTAGGCATCACTTTGTCGAAAACAAAGACCTCCAGGCCATTATCCTCCAGGTCTCGTGTAACCTTATCCAGCAAGCCTGTTCTGCGCGCACTCTGGAGCCCAGTTACCAGCATGGCCCGCTTGCCTAGTTTTTTTGCCTCTGCTCCCAGCTGAGTCACACTTCCTGAGCCAAAAATGAGCTTAGTCGGCAGATAAAAAGTACTTGCCATAGAGCACCTCCTATGATAAATGAATTTCTGCTACATATCCTAATACTTCTTAGCTTTCAAATCAAGTTAG
>CAZJGF010000076.1:0-7811 GCA_964545665.1 uncultured Dehalococcoidales bacterium | reverse complement strand
TTCTTCAGAACCATTCACCACCTTCCTGTTAATCTTGCGCCCATGGTTTCCTAACAGACTGGTTGACAAAGTTGAATCACTGTCTTTCCTTGTGAACTGGAGGAATCATTAAGACGCCAATAGTGACCAGGGTTACAATAACGGCAATCAGATATAGCCCAGCACCAGCGGCTAACCCTATCGCAGCAGTGACCCAGATGCTCGCTGCAGTAGTTAGACCGGCTACTCCTTCTTCACCTCGGAAGATAACCCCTGCCCCGATAAAACCAACCCCAGCCACTATGCCAGCAGCGACCCTTGAGGTGTCAACTGTGCCACTGAAACCGAAAATGGAAGCTACAGTAAACAGGGCTGCCCCCACAGTAATCAAAATGTGATCGCGTAATCCAGCTACCTTGCCAGCTCGCTCTCGTTGATAACCGATAGCCGCTCCTAGAGCAGCAGCTAAAAACAAGCGCAATATCATCTCAAGCCATGGGCTCATCTAGCATCTCCTCCTCTTTGGCAGTTTCGTCTGAGAGGCAATCTTCCTCCCAGGCTCTCCTTTACTCAGCAAACACCGCCCCGGCGCTGGCTGAAGTCACTCTGTCAGCATAGCGTTTAAGATAACCAGTTCTAATCTTAGGCTCGAAGGCAGGTAGTGAAGCTAACCGTTGCTCCATCTCTGCCGGGCTTAAGTCTATTTCCAATTTATGATTAGGTATATCTATCGAGATTATGTCACCATCCTTTGTAGCAGCAATGGGGCCTCTCTCTGCTGCTTCGGGAGACACATGACCAATAGCTGCTCCTCGGGTGGCTCCAGAAAAACGACCATCGGTAACAAGCGCTACTTCCTTATCCATGCCCATCCCGCTGAGAAGGGAAGTAGGCGTCAACATTTCGCGCATGCCCGGCCCTCCTTTTGGTCCTTCATAGCGAATGACAATCACATCTCCAGGTTTGAAGTCACCTTTCATTATTGCCTGGGTAGCCTCTTCTTCGCTGTCGAAAACACGCCCTGGACCCTGGTGAACTTTCATCTCGGGAGCTACTGTAGCGCTTTTCACCACGGCACCTTGGGGTGCCAGATTGCCAAATAGAATACTGATGCCACCAGTAGGGCCGTAGGGATTGGATACAGTATGGATTATCTCTCTATTCTTGACTTTGGCTTCCTTTATCACTTCGCCCACTGGTTTACCTAATATAGTCTGCGCCTTAAGACTTAGCAATCTAGATATCTCTTGCATTACTGCTGGAATGCCACCTGCCAAATCTAAATCCTCAATGTGGTAGTCGCTCGCCGGGCTTAGCTTGCACAAGTGAGGAACCCGCTGGCTGATCTCGTTCACCAAGGACAAGGGAAAATCGATTCCTGCCTCGTGAGCTATAGCCGTAAGATGTAGTACAGAATTAGTGCTGCCGCCCAAAGCCATGTCTACAGCAAAAGCATTATGAATGGTATCCCTAGTGATAATATCCCTAGCTCCAATGTTCTTTGCCAGCACTTCCATAATCTGTTGACCAGCCCTATAAGCCAACTGGATTCTTCGACCCTGCACTGCCGGTATCGTTCCATTGCCCGGTAAGGCTATACCCAGAGCCTCAGCAAGACAGTTCATGGTATTGGCAGTAAACATGCCAGCGCAGCTGCCACAGCCAGGACAGGCGACTTTCTCCATCTCTATTAACTGAGTCTCAGATATCTCCCCTCTGATAGTCTTACCTACTGCCTCAAAAAGTGTGCTTAGATCTATAGATCTTACCTGGGTATCTTGACAAAGCTTGCCTGACATCATAGGGCCACCGCTTATAAGAACGCAGGGTAAGTTAAGCCTTGCTGCTGCCATAAGCATACCCGGTACTATCTTGTCACAGTTAGGGATTAATACTAAGCCATCGAGGGCATGAGCCTCAGCCACAAGCTCGACGGAGTCAGCGATAACCTCTCTGCTGGGCAAGCTGTACTTCATGCCAGGGTGGTTCATGGCGATGCCATCACAGACAGCAATGGTGTTGAATTCAAATGGCACTCCTCCCCGACTACGAATTCCCTCCTTTACTGCTCGGGCAATGGACTGCAAGTGAATATGCCCGGGGACAATCTCATTGAAGCTGTTAATCACTCCAATAAAAGGTTTATCCCAGTCGTCTGAAGAACAACCTACGGCGCGTAACAGCGACCTATGAGGTGCCCGCTCAATACCTTTCTTCACAACATCGCTCCTCATTTTGCCTCCTTTTAATTCAAATTAATGATTTTATTGTATATCAGGACATTGATAGTTACCAAACCTTGAGACGGCTTCATTATTGACATCCCTATTCTACTTTTATAGTATGGCAGATAGCTAAGGAGATGACATAGGTGCAAAGAATCGGATTCATTGGCGTTGGACCGGTAGGTACCGCCTTTGGGGTGAGATTATCCCAGCATGGTTATGAAGTAATCGCTGTATATGACGTAAGCTTAGCTGCAGCACAGAGGTTCGCCCAAACAGTGACAGGTTGTCAAGTCTGTGAAACAGCGCAGGATGTTGCTGATATGGCTGAGTTTGTCTTTATCACCACACCCGATGACATCATCGCGAGAGTTGCTGCCCAGGTTAACTGGCACACTGGTCAATCAGTGATTCACTGCAGTGGTGCTTGCTCCACCGATGTCTTGGAACCAGCTAAAGAAAGAGGTGCGACGGTTGGATCTTTTCACCCTTCCCAGACCTTTGCCAGCATTAACCAAGCCGTAGAGAATCTACCTGGCTCTACCTTTGCCATTGAAGCTGAGGAACCGTTACTGAGTGTATTAAAGGAGATGGCTAATGCTTTGCGTGGCAGTTGGTTGGAGCTGAAAGCAGAGGATAAAGCTCTCTACCATGCTTCAGCGGCCATTGCTTGCAATTATTTTTATACTATAGTCAAGCTGGCCGCAGACCTGTGGCAAAATTTTGGCAAATCTACCACTGAAGCAACTGAAGCTTTCTTACCTATCCTACGCGGTAGTGTGAGTAACATCGCCAATGTTGGCCTACCCGATTGTCTCACAGGCCCTATTGCCCGAGGAGACTTAGACACAATACGCAAACATCTCGATGCACTGGGAAAAAGAGCCCCCACCATAGTTGGTCTTTACAAAGCGCTGGGGATGGAGACTATTCCCATCGCCTTGGCCAAAGGGACAATTGATGAGAGTGTAGCTGAGAGACTACGAGAACTACTCAAGCCTGACTAATTAGCGACTGTGATGCTATATTAGGTAGTGAATGAATGAGGGGTCAAGGTTGAAGCTCTGGGATAATGCCACAGCAGTAGAGGTCAGCAAAGAAAGCCCTAGCTATGGTTTGTTTACATTCGAGAGTGGGTGCGATAAGATATCGAAACTGAGAAGGAGGTGAGTAAGTGGCCAAGAAAAAAAGCGTCTTAGATTTCTATCAGATGAAAGAGCAGGGTGAAAAGATTACGTACTTGACGTCTTATGATTTTTGTACCGCAAGGATAGCCGAACAAGCTGGGCTAGACATGCTGTTGGTGGGCGACTCACTGGGAAACGTCATGTATGGTTATGACGGGACAATACCGGTCACTATGAACCAGATGATATTACATTCTCAGGCTGTACGGAAGGGGGCACCGAATACCTTTGTGATTGGTGATATGCCTTTTCTCTCCTATCAGAAATCGGTAGAGGACGCTATCGAGAATGCTGCGCGATTCTACAAAGAGGCAGGTGTCGATGCTATAAAGCTTGAGGGCGGCCGTAGAGTGGTACCTCAGATCAACGGCATTGTGGGTTCTGGGATGGTAGTGATGGGGCATATTGGGATGACTCCTCAGAGCTCAGGACAAATGGGGGGATACAAAGTTCAGGGTAATACAGCAGAAGCTGCTATGGAATTGCTTGCTGATGCGGAAGCGTTACAGGAGGCCGGGGTATTTGCCGTTTTGCTGGAGAGCATTCCGCCAGAGACCGGCAAGCTGATTACAGAAAGACTGAGGGTGCCGGTAATGGGAATTGGGGCTGGGCCCTACTGTGATGGTCAGGTGCTCATTGTTCATGATATGCTGGGGATTTACGAGGTCTTTACCCCAAAATTCGTGAAGAAGTATGCCAATCTTGCTGAGGAGATGCGCAGAGCTTTCAGCGAATACATCAGCGATATTAAAAATGGTAAATTTCCGTCTGCGGAACACTGCTATAAAATGAAGCCAGGGGAAGTGGAAAAACTAAATGAACTGCTTAAGAAAGGAGCATAAATTTAGGGGCTGCAGCGGGAACAATACTCTATAACTCACATCTAAAAACGATGTCCTTTGGATCCAAGCCCGCAGGGGCAAAGCATTGAGCAAATGTTGACTACCGTCTGTGTTAGCGTACATATTCCCGGCCGGATTTCCCGCCTATCGGGGAAATATGGCCATCCGCCAACAAGTGTGGGAATCTGACTCCAGCAGCAAGACAAGTAAGTGACAGTGCATCATAGCCCAGCCCGTGTGCTGCTTCAGAGGAAAGGGTGAAGCAGGCAAGGCTAACGGTTTCTGCCCAGAGAAGTCTGCTACGCTATACCCAGAGAGCGCAACCTGGTGACATCCCCGTAAGCAGCAGGCAAAACTGGTAAGATTTAGAATAATGGCTTCCCCGGCTCAAGAGACTAAGCTGCTGGTGCTTACGCTATACCATCTTCCCCGGCAGCCACAGGATTATCTGGGGAAAAATGATGCACAAGAAAAGGCCAACCATTATCAATATGACAAATGGAACCACCCCACGTATTATGGCAGCAGTGGTCACCTCCAACTCCGGCGGAGCAGCACCTTTGACAAAGAAAATGGCATAGGCAAAGGGTGGGGTCATGAAGGACATTTGCAGGTTAACGCAGATCATCATCCCGAACCAGAGAGGGTTAAACCCCAAAGCAGCGCCAATCGGTGTTATTATAGGAACCATGATAAACACGATTCCTATCCAATCAATGAACATGCCCAGGATAAAGCAAAGGAACATTATGAGAGCAAAAGCACCCCACTTACCACCAGGAGCACCCAGAATGAATTCCTCGACTACCTGTCCGCAGCCAGCGCGGATAAATACGCCGACAAAGCTAAAGGCCAGCCCAGCTATGAGGAGCACCATGCCGGCCAGCTTTATCGTCCCCAACGCTGTTTCTTTAAGGACTCCAAAGTTAAACTTACGATAGGCCATAGCTAGAATTGTGGCAGCCAAGGCACCTACAGCACCCGCTTCAGTAGGGGTAGCTATACCAGTGAAAATGCTGCCGAGCACCGCCAGGATGAGTGCCAGCGGAGGAACCAGCGAGACAACAAGCATACGCGTTTTCTTGACAAAGGGAACTCTCCTTTCTTCAATGGGCACTGCTGGTGCCGCTCCCGGGCTGAATAGGGAGTAAACAGCTATGTAGCCACAGTACAAAGCCGAGAGGACAAGGCCAGGGAGAATAGCACCAAAGAATAAACTGCCTACACCAAGCCCAGACATTGGTCCATAAACAACCAACATAATACTGGGGGGAATGAGGATGCCGAGAGTGCCGCCGGCACAGACCGAGCCGGCAGCTAAAGATTTGCCATAGCCCCGCTTCAACATAGAGGGAAGGGCAATAAGTGCTAGCAAAATGGTTGAGGCAGCAATTACCCCGACACAGGCAGCCAAGATAGTGCCTATTAGCACAGTGGTTATAGCTAGCCCACCCCTGAAGCCACCAAGCCATAGATATAATGCATCATATAGTCCTTCGGTTATCCCCGAACGTTCAAGCATGGTGCCCATAAAAACAAAGAACGGCACGGCTAGAAGAACATAGTTAGTTAGCTGATAAAAGATACGACCATAGTAGAGTTCGAGTGTAATGGGTACCCCAAATATCATAAATCCGACTATTAAGCCTATTGCACCTACTGCAATAGCTAAAGGGTAACCCAGCAAAACCGTGATCAGCACTCCGCCCAGCATTATTATGGTAATAATCGCCGGGCTTAGTTCAATCATAGTGCTTGCTCCTCATGAGCAAATGCAAATCGCGGATGAACTGAGCTACACCTTGAAGAAGAAGTAATAATATGCCTAAAAAAATCGCTGTCCTGAGCGGTGAAATCGGAGGATACCAGTAAGTTAGCACCGATTTCTCACTGATTTTCCAGGCGTGCGCCATCCATGCCCCGCTGGTATAGGCAAGCAACCCAACTATTGGCACGAAGAGCAGCAAGAAACAAGCGATGTCAATGATTGCCCTGTTTCTCGGCGAAAAGCGGCTATAGAAAACGTCTACCCTGACATGCCCATGGCTAAGATGAACATAGCCCCAGGAGACAATATACATGGCAGCGCCTACCTGGACAGGGATCTCATACCCCCACATGGTTGGGTGATGGAATACATACCGCTGCACTACCTCAATTACCATGAACAAGATAGCAGCAATAACGAACCACTTCATTGCTTGTCCTACACGTTCGTTAGTGGAATCAATAATCCGCAGTATCTTATTCATAGCCTCCTACAAGCTCCCGCTCCGAGAACACTCTCGGAGCGGGTTAAAATAGCCTTTGCCTAGTATGCCGACTCTAGGGACGTGTCCATACTTCTCTGAAGGCCTCTTGGAACTCGTCGTAGGACTCCAGCACCTCAGCTATGAAGGGGTCCTCAGCCGCCTTCTCAGCATAGAATTTCCGTGCTTCTTCTGAATACTCTTCTTCCAGTTCGACTGGGAGCTTCCTCACCACGGTGCCATAATCACGGAACTTCTCTAGAGCCTCCAGATCCATTCTAATCACCTCAGCATAGGCCCTGAATGCCTCAGCTTCATTTACTTCGGCTACTATGGCTTTGAGATCGTCCGGCAGTTTATTCCAGCTATCTATGTTGACAATAAATGGATTGAACTCGTAGGGCTGGCGCGCTCCAGAGAGCCACAGGTACTTACCTGCTTCATAGAGGCCCAAGTCCCAGTTAAGCGTTGGGCTAGCACATTCATACGCATCGATCACTCCGCGCTGCATTGATTCGAAGATTTCACCAGCCGGCATCATCACCACTCCAGCACCCAAGCGGGAAAGGATTTCCCCACCATCACCAGCGGCACGAATGGTCAATCCAGCAATGTCACCACGCTTCTTCAACTCCTTGTCTGTAGCTAGGAACGCCTCTGGAGGACCCATCCACCCAGCCTTAGGGACGATATATACGTTATAGCCCTCGATCATCTCTGCGGCTAGCTCAGCACCACCCCCCTCACGAAACCAACAAAGTGCCTCCATGGGAGACATGCCACCAGACTTCATAGTGAACAGACCACCAGCGGGAAACTTGTCCATCCAATACATGAAGCACGTTACAGCGCAGTCAAGGACTCCCTTATCTACCGCGTCAAATTCCTTTGAGGCCGGGGCGATACCACCGCCTACCTCGATTGTTATATCCAATCGCCCATTGCTAAGAGCACGAATTTTGTCAGCCGCTCTAGATAATGAATGGTGCTGCTCGGTTATTCCTCCAGCGTGTGATTGCCCCACCCATTTGATAACTTCTGCCTCTGGTGCTGCGGGTGGAGCTTCTTCTTCCTCTTCTTCCTCCTCCGGCGGCGCTCCTTCTTCCGGCGGCGGCGCTGCCTCAGGGGCGCAGCCAACAATCACCAAGCTAACGATTGCCACCACTGCAACTAAGAACACGACTAATTTCCTTCCCATGTATCTTCACCTCCTAGAAATTCCTTATACCCATCTCCTTACACGCTAGCCGTCTCTTTTCACATAATACCACCTCCCTCTTCACATAAGAAGGCATTACCACAATCGCTAGACCTATTCTGCTTAGAGTA
>CAZJGF010000075.1:4600-8183 GCA_964545665.1 uncultured Dehalococcoidales bacterium | reverse complement strand
GAGGGCATCGCCGATATTGTCTATATTGAGCCGCTTACGGTAGATGTTCTGGCTCGCATAATCGAACGGGAACGTCCCGATGGCCTGCTGCCCACACTTGGGGGGCAGACGGGGCTCAACCTGGCAGTGGAACTGGCTAATGCTGGCATACTCGATAAATACCATGTGCAGTCGCTGGGCACACCAGTGGAAACAATAAAGAGGTCTGAGGAGAGGTCTTCGTTCAAGCAGCTTATCGTTGATATCGGTGAGCCCGTGCCGCAAAGCGCCACAGTTGGTTCAGTCGGGGAAGCCAGAGAGCTGGCGAAGTCCATTGGCTTGCCTCTTATTGTTCGTCCTTCTTATACCCTCGGTGGTACTGGCGGCGGCATCGCTCACACTATGGAAGAGCTTGAAGCGGTAGTCATCAATGGTCTGGATTGCAGCATGAGCCACGAGGTGCTGGTGGAGCAATGTGTATTGGGTTGGAAGGAAATTGAGTTCGAGGTTATGCGGGATGCCGCCGATAACTGCATTGCCGTCTGTATCATGGAAAATGTTGACCCTATGGGTGTGCATACCGGGGATAGCATTGTGGTGGCTCCCAGCCAGACGCTGACCGATAAGGAATACCAGATGTTGAGGTCGGCCAGCCTGAAAATCATCAGGGCGCTGGGCATTGAGGGTGGCTGTAATATACAGTTTGCCCTTACCCCACATCCTGTGGTGGCTGAGAAATGGGCTCCAGACCAGAAAGCGGTTACAGAAAGTCAGTATTATGTGATTGAGGTGAACCCGCGTGTCAGCCGTAGCTCAGCTCTGGCCAGTAAGGCCACTGGTTATCCCATCGCCAGGGTGGCGGCCAAGATAGCTATAGGCCGTAGGCTGGATGAAATACCTAACAAAGTCACCGGTAAGACACTGGCGTCGTTTGAGCCGGCTATCGATTACTGCGTGGTCAAAGTTCCAAGATGGCCTTTCGATAAATTTGCCCTGGGCGACCGGGGTATTGGCAGCCAGATGAAAGCTACCGGCGAGGTAATGGCTATTGATAGATGCTTTGAGGCTGCCTTACAGAAGGCGGTCCGCTCCCTGGAGTTCGGCAAGCGCACTCTTCTCTGGGAAGACCCGAGCTGGAGGAAAGGAGAGCTTACCTCTTACCCGCTTCACCCCAACGACTTAAGAATTTGGGCCATTATGGCAGCTTTAAGGAGAGGAGCTACACTTGAGGAACTCTGCCATGCTACTGGAATAGACCCCTGGTTTATCTACAAGCTACAGAATATTGTCAATATGGAGAGGCGCCTGCTGTCTGAGCCATTGAAGCCAGAGATTCTATGGGAGGCAAAGCGGACTGGTTTCTCTGATGAGCAAGTTGGCACTTTGGCTGACAGGTTGCCGGAGCAAGTAAGGCAGATTCGCCATCAGTGGAATATTCACCCGGTGTACAAGATGGTTGATACCTGTGCTGCTGAATTCGAGGCCGAGACCCCTTATTTCTATAGCACTTATGAGCAGGAGAATGAAGCTGAACCTTTGGAAGGCAAGAAGGCCGTGGTCATCGGCAGTGGTCCCATACGTATTGGGCAGGGGATCGAGTTTGACTACTGCTGTGTCCATTCAGCCTGGGCACTTCAAGAGGCAGGGGCGAGGAGCATCCTGGTCAATTCCAATCCAGAAACAGTTTCCACCGATTTTGACACCAGCGACCGCCTCTACTTCGAAGCTTTGGATGAGGAGAGCATCAGAGACATACTGGAAAACGAAGGCTGTCTTACTCCAGAAGGACGTAACTCAGTCCCGGCTTCCATCGTTCAGTTTGGTGGTCAGACAGCCATAAACTTGGTGGAGCCGCTAGCCCGGAGCGGTATGCCAATACTTGGCTCGGGCGCTGAAGCTATAGATATAGCTGAGGACCGCCGTCGGTTCGAGGATTTCTTGGCTAGGCTTGGTATTCCCCAGCCACCGGGGGCTGGCATATTATCTGTGGAAGAGGCATTAGCCACGGCTAAGTCCTTGGGTTATCCAGTTTTGGTGCGTCCTAGCTATGTGCTGGGTGGCCGGGCGATGGAAATTGTGCATAACGAGACAGAGTTGATTCGTTACCTGGCTCTGGCTCTGGAGATGGATAGCCGACACCCTGTGCTTATTGATAAGTATCTTCAGGGCAAGGAAGTTGAGGTGGATGCTGTTGCTGATGGGGAAAGGGTGCTTATTCCAGGCGTGATGGAGCATATTGAGCGGGCTGGTGTGCATAGCGGCGATTCTATAGCTGTTTATCCCGGAATGAATCTGACAGAGAATGAAGTGAACACTATTGTGAGTTACGCGACCACTATTGGCTTGGCTCTTCAGGTTAGGGGCTTGCTAAACATACAGATGGTGATTGTGCCAGAAAACGGCTCCTCATCTATATATGTTCTCGAAGTGAATCCTAGAGCCAGCCGAACTGTGCCCTTTATCTCCAAGGTAACCGGCGTGCCTTTAGTGCGAATTGCCACCAAGGTGATGACCGGGGTTAGCCTTGCAGAACAAGGCTACCAAGGAGGGTTGTGGAAGAAGCAAAAACTGGTGGGCATAAAAGCCCCCGTTTTCTCCATGTCTAAGCTGATTGGAGTGGATAACTACCTTGGCCCTGAAATGAAATCCACAGGTGAGGTGATGGGGATTGATTACAGCTTTGAGGCTGCTTTGGTTAAGGCGCTTATAGCTGCTGGATTGATGCTGCCTCAAGAGGGTAGCTTGCTGCTCAGCATCGCAGATAGAGATAAAGCCGAATGCTTACCATTAATCAAGAAGTTACATTCCCTTCACTATGGACTGTATGCTACCGAAGGCACAGCAGCCATGATCGAATCCATGGGATTTCCGGTGAAGATGGTGACCAAGAAATTAGGTGAAGGTCATCCTAATGTTATAGATGTTATTCAGGACAACTCTGTAAGTGGGGTAATCAACACTGTTACCGGGGGGCGTCTCTCATTAAAGGATGGATTCAATATCAGGCGTGTCGCTACAGAGAAGAGGATACCTTGCTTTACCTCGCTGGATACCTTACGGGTGTCCATAGAGGCGCTGGCAAATATCAGCCAGATTTTCAATGTTCAACCACTCAAAGAATATTTAAAGAGCAAAAATACGAAATATTGAATTCGAAGTTCGAACAAAGCCCTCTCCCTTGATGGGAGAGGATTTAGGTGAGGGTGAACTTTGGTGTGAAACAGTCCCAGTGCACTATAACTTCCAACACAGAAATCATGCCTGGTGTGAACCTCATGTGGATGGAAGCGCCAGACATAGCTGCTGCAGCTCAACCAGGGCAGTTTATTACTGTGCGCTGTGAAGATTTCGTACTGCGTCGTCCCTTTAGCGTTCATCGGGTGAATTCAAATCAAATTGCTATTCTGTTCAAAGTGGTGGGCAAAGGCACACTCTGGCTGTCAGGGTGCCAAAAAGGTGATAGATTGGATGTTCTTGGGCCTTTAGGCAATGGGTTCAGCATTCCCCCTGTCGTTGCGAGGCGCGAAGTGCCGAGTCAATCTAGGAACTTGCTATTGTTGGCTGGAGGTATTGGCATGGCGCCGCTCCTTTTCCTAGCACAATA
>CAZJGF010000075.1:0-4500 GCA_964545665.1 uncultured Dehalococcoidales bacterium | reverse complement strand
ATAAATACCAACCGAGGGTTGAAGAAAGTATGCCGTGATGGACCAGTATTCGAGCTAGATGATATTCTATGGGAGGAGGTAAGACTATGACCGTAGTCACAAGGGATATCGCACTTGAAACGAAGGGGGACTGTGACATTATTGACATAACTTCTCGAGTGGCGAAGGAGTTGGAGGAATCGGGAGTAAGCGATGGCACAGTCACTTTATTTGTGACCGGCTCAACTGCTGGAGTAACGACTATTGAGTATGAGCCAAGGCTTATTGGCGATTTTGAAAGCATGTGGGATAGGCTAATACCTGAAAACATTCCTTATGAGCACAACAAAACCTGGGGAGATGGCAACGGTCATTCCCATGTACGTGCCTCTATGCTTGGGGCTTCACTGACTATACCCTTTGTACATAGAGAATTAACCTTGGGTACTTGGCAACAAGTGGTGTTTGTTGATTTTGATAATCGCCCGAGGTCGCGCCGGGTAGTGCTCCAAATTGTCGGAGAATGAAAGCGGTTGGGTATCTTCCTACCCACCGGCGTAATGCTGACTGGCACCTGTTCTACAACTTGATAACTTGCTAAATCCAGGCGATGGCATTTGAGGCAAGGTGCGGCACTACAGCTATGGGGATAATGCCACATAGGGATGTTGACCGGGCGCTGGAGCTTGCTCTGAGTCTCGACATACCTTTCTGGCCACAGCTTCCCAACTTGAGCATTTATGAAGACATGTACATTCAGGCATCGCAAAATTTTCCCGGTGTATCTGTTGACTTTGACAGGGAGAGACTCGTCTTCAATACAGCAAGATTTGGGCAGGAACTTGATGACTACTTCATGAAAATGGAACATCCGGAGACCTTCATGTTGACTGAAGAGTACTCAAGGGTGTTCCATAGATTTCTTTCTGCTGGGCTCCAGAATTATGGAGCGATTAGAGGACAAGTGATTGGTCCAGTGAGCTTTGGCTTTAAAGTACTAGATGAACAGCTGAAGCCAATCATCTATAACGATGAAGTAAGGGCTGTGTTATTCGATTTCATCCAAAAGAAAGCCAATATCCAGTATCAACAGCTTAAGAAGAGAAGCTCTAATGCCTTCGTCTGGCTGGATGAACCAGGGCTGGGTTATGCCTTCAGTGCTTTCTCAGGATACAATGAGCAGCAGGCTAAGGCAGATTACCATGATTTTCTCGACGGCTTACAAAGTCCTAAGGGATTGCACCTTTGTGCTGATGTGAACCTGCCCTACCTGTTGGAGCTAGGAGTCGAAATACTATCGTTCGACGCCTACCAGATTGAGTTCATGCCTAAGGAGTACGCCAGCGCTGTTGCTGGATTTCTCAACAGAGGCGGGGTTATCGTATGGGGCATTATTCCCACTGAATCCACGACTTTGGCGGCGCAGACACCGGATACACTGGCGGCGATTCTCTCCGACTACTGGGAGGTAGTCGGAGAGAATACAGGCTTAGCTGTGAACCGAATTGCAGAGCAAGCACTGGTGGCGCCAGCGAGATGCTGTCTCAAGGACACCGGCCAGGCTAGTTCAGCCACTGCGACGGGAGAAGAATGCCAGGTTTCCAACCTGGAGGAAAGCACTGTTGAGAAGGCGTTTGCCTTCCTGCCGCAGCTGTCGCTGATATTGAGAGATAGGTACGGCCTATGAAGAGAGGGGGGCGCTGACCAGGATGGTGATGCCACGGCTATGGCTGTTTGCCAGCCTGGTAGTCAAGCCTGGTGAAATTCTCTGATTTCTGCTATTTGACAAATTAGTAAGAGAAATCATACAATGCTTAATTTGACAGCGAGTTTATTATTGGAGGGTGAAATGGAACAGGAAGATAGATGTCCGGTGGGCAAGTGTTTTGGCTCTACGGTAGTTGGCCCTCGAGGACAATTGGTGATTCCAGTGGAAGCTCGAAAAGAGCTGGGCATAGATGCCGGCACCAAGCTTTTAGTGTTCAGTCATTTCGGGGAAAGAGGACTCATGTTTGTAAAAGTCGGCGTTGTGGAAGAGTTGCTTAACATAATAAGTCGTCGGGTCAGTGAGTTTACCCAGATGCTCGAGGAAACTGAAAGTACAGAGAATGAAGGCAATCGAGGTTAACAACCTAACCAAGGCATTTGGTCATCTTGTTGCTGTAGACCATATCTCATTTGAGGTTGGGGAAGGAGAAATCTTCGGGTTCCTTGGTGTTAATGGGTCTGGTAAAACAACTACTATGATGATGTTGGCTACTGCTCTCAACCCTAGTTCAGGCACAGCTACTGTGTGCGGGTATGATATCATCAAACAGAGAAGCAAAGTCAGAGAGTCTATTGGTGTGGTTTTTCAAAGGCCAAGTTTGGACGTAAATTTGACCGGCAGAGAGAACCTGGACTTTCACGCTAGAATGTACCACTTAGATAAGAAAACTAGAGAAGGAAGAATATCGCGAGCTTTGAATTTGGTTGGATTAGAAGACAGGCAAAACACGCTGGCTAAGCACTACTCTGGTGGTATGCAGCGCAAGCTGGAGATAGCCAGAGGAATGCTAAATTATCCCAAAGTGTTATTTCTGGACGAACCGACTCTGGGCTTGGATGTGCAGACAAGAAGGCTTCTATGGGACTATGTCAAGAAGCTAAACAAGGACTTTGGCACTACCATACTGCTAAACACGCATTATATTGAGGAAGCTGACAATCTCTGCGATAGCATTGCTATTGTAGAGCAGGGAAAGATAATCGCGTTAGATACTCCTCAAGGCCTGAGAGATTCTGTCATTGATAGTCTGCTCTCCATTAGGCTTTCCCGTGGTTCGAATGGTGAGCTAGTTAAGTTGTTTGATCAGGTAAGCTGGATCAAAAAGATTAATCAGCGTGACGATTGGCTGGAGTTGAGTGTACGGAATGGGGGAGCGAGGATACCAGAGATAGTCAGGTTAGCCGAAAAGAATGATTTCGCTATCTCTGCTATTAGCGAGTATAAGCCGACTCTGGAAGACGCCTTTCTGCGCTATACCGGGAGGACCATGAGAGAGGAGGAGGCGCGTATAGAAGAGACCGAGCAGACCAGGAGAGACAGGAGGAAGTGAGCAGATGCAGGTGATATCAGTCACGATGTTAATAGATCCTGTGCCAATTTACACTATGTGGTTGCGGCAGATAAAGAGGTTTTTGAGGATGAAGGCCAGGGTGGTCGGCTCAATATTGATGCCGTTTCTTTTCCTTGCTTTTCTGGGCTTGCCAATGAGTTTCATGCCTGCCAGGATGATACCGGGGATGCCAGCAGGCATAAGCTTTCTTGATTTCCTGGCTCCTGGGATAGTAGGCATGACCTTGCTATTTGGCGGGACAATATCAGGAGCATCGGTCATCTGGGATAAGGAATTTGGCTTCCTTAAAGAGGTATTGGTAGCCCCGGTTAACCGATTCTCCATAATACTGGGCAGAAGTCTGGGAAGCATGACTACAGCGATAATTCAGGCGCTCATCGTAGTGGCAATAGCGGTGGCTATGGGAGTCAGGATATGCAGTGTCTCTGGCTTCTTTCTATCAATCGTATTTATGATTCTCACCTGTACCACTTTTACCGGCTTCGGCCTGATCCTTGCTACTAAATTGAATGATACCGAGGGCTTTATGGCTATAATGAACTTAGTAATAATGCCTATATTCTTCCTCTCGGGCGCTTTTTTCCCTTTGGCTGCCATGCCAGCAGGAATTAAACACATAATGTATGTCAACCCGCTTACTTACGGCGTGGATGGACTAAGGGGTACACTTGTTGGTGGTGCTGCTTTTCCTTTGTGGCTAGATTTTGTTATTCTTCTTGCATTGTCTATAGTCCTAGCTGGCGTAGGTGCTTACTGCTTTTCCAAGATGGAGGCTGATTAGGAGTAACAAGAGACAGTCTAGATAAGGCCTCTTCGTTCTATGTCTGAACTGAGGTTGCTATGTTAAAATAGCGGGTTTATTGGAAATCTATCAATGAATGAGGGAGGGCTAAAGGAAAATGAAGAAAGGGTTACTCGTAGTAATGGCAGTGTGTCTGACTGCTTCTGTTTTCACCGGTTGTTCTAGTTCAGAAAGTGAGGCTGAGGAAACTGCTGAAGTTATCCGAGGCGACCTAACGATAAGCGTCTCTGTCAGTGGTAACCTGGAAATGCCACGTAAGACAGATTTGTCGTTTGGCACTACAGGTACAGTGAAGGAGATAGCTTGTGATGAAGGAGACGAGGTAACCAAAGGTCAAGTATTAGCCAAACTTGATGCCCGCTCCTTAGAACTGAATGTGGAAATGGCTGAGAATAGGTGTGAAACAGCTCAGGGTAGATGTGAAATGGCACAGGTTGACTTTGAAGTGGCTGAACATAAGCTAATGCAGACAATCTATCCTATGTACACCGGTGCTTACATTAGCGACTTGCCAGGGACGTGGTTGGCTCTAGAGGAGGCTGAGGCTGACTTGGAGGAGGCGCAAAGGCTCATGGAGCTAGGCGAAGTTGATGACGCGCA
>CAZJGF010000074.1:0-8208 GCA_964545665.1 uncultured Dehalococcoidales bacterium | reverse complement strand
ATTGGCAAAACAAAAGAAAGGAGGTAAGGTGTCACTAATCATATGAACCAGCACACCCTATTGACAAAAGTAAACAACGTGTTATAGTTCAAGCAATAGCTGTGACTAAGACATGGCTTATAAACAACGCCCAACAATCAAAATACGTAGGCCAGCCCTAATTGAGGACAGGCCTATGTTGGTATAAAGAGAGGCACTATGGAAGTTTCTGAAGGAGAAAAATGTATAGAGGGCAACCAGTAGGAAACGGCACGTGGCCTTTTACCGGTTTCTGAGCCAGTAATCCTCCCCGTCCTGTGTGGCGGTGCCGCCGTAATCGGGGTTCTGGTTGCCCAACGATAACAAGGAAGGTGAGGTCTATGAAGGAAAAGGCGCTCAGGAAAGACTGAGGAACAAAATCTAAAAAGGAGGTTTAGATGAACCACAAATTAATTACATTGGTGATGGCAATAGCGGTCATTGCAAGCTTGGTGCTTATTGGCTGTGCCCCAGAGGCAGCACCACCACCGGAAGAAGAAGCGCCAGCGGAACCAACAGCACCAGCGGCAGAAGAACTGCCCACCTGGGATTTGAGAATTACAACTATTGACTCGGTGTCTGATATGGAGGACCGTGACGGGGAATGGCGTGATGACATCTATCAAATGACCGGCGGGAGAGTTAGCATGCATTTATATGCCACTTATGAGCTTATTCCTGATGAGCAGGTAATGCCGGCGATGAAGGCAGGGACGATTGATGGTGCCAAGTATTTTTGCTGGTGTAATCCCGAGCTAACTCAAACCGGTTGGGTTGAGGGTGCTCTGCCCTATGCTCTTGATAATCCTACTGAGTTTAATGTGTTGTTTTGGTACCGCGGGCTGGACGAGATATTTGAGGAGGACTATGCTAATTACGGGGTTAAGTATGTCTGCCCGTGGCACTGTGACGCGTCTTCGACCGTAATTTCTACCCGACCTATAGAAAAGCTCGAGGACTTCCAGGGACTGAAGATATCTACTTTCGAGCCTCTCGGTGGTTACTGCTGGGCAAAGGCTGGGGCCCAACTGGTCAGTGTGCCCGCCGACGAAATGTATTTAGCGGGTAAGACTGGAACCCTCGATGGCGTTGGTTGGGGTGGTGCCCACCAGTACTACATGATGGGGCTTGAGGAAGCCTTCCCCTACTATCTGGCCAATTCCGCGTGTGGCACTTTGGCGACCAATGTGATTTTTAACCAGGAGGTATGGGACTCGTTCGGTCCGGAGATTCAAACAATGATTGAGTGTGCTTCGATTAAAGCTTCCATTAAGGATTCCGCTCGTAAGTATGACGGTGAGAGCTGGGGCCGGGAGCCGTATGTGGTGACCCGACTCTCTGATGAGGATGAAGCCGTGCTTAGGCAGTATGCCTACGAATATTGGGATGAGCTAGCCCAGCGAAATGCCATATCAGCTAAGGTGGTTCAAATATACAAAGACTACGTCAAGGAACTGGAAGCGACAAAGTGGCATCGCGAGGGTGTGGAGCTGCCCTTTTGACTGAACTAGTTTATCTTGATTCTTGATGTATAGCTAGGAATGAGTTAGCCTCCCTCCCCCCAAGAATTATGGACTGGGAGGGGGGCTAATGACTGGACATGCACTATACTATAATATACTTTGCTTGACGAGCCCCTTATGAAAAAGGCTTTATTAAGTTATGTCAATGCTATAGGGTGGTTCAATGAGCGGCTGGGGAAAGGGGCTGGCTACGTCATCTGGGGTCTGGCTGGGCTTATGTTCTATGAAGCAATCTGCCGGTCTGCGTTTAATGCCCCTCATCTCTGGCTCCCCGAGATAACACAGTACATCTTTTGGGGCTATGTCTTTCTTGGTGGTGGATATGTCTTTCTTCATGAGGGGCACATCAGGATGGATGCCCTTTACTCTCGGTGGTCCCCGAGAAGGCGAGCTATTGTCGATGTCGCTACCTTTTCTGTGGCCGCTTTCTACTTGGGGGGGCTGCTCTGGAAATTCTCTTACTATACCGCTATTTCCATAATGGCAGGAGAAAGGCAAGCGTGCGGTATACATACCTATGTCGGACCGATTAAGGCCATTATGGTATTGGGGATTATACTAGTGTTGCTGGAAGCAGTGGCCTTCTTCATTAAGGATGTCCACCTGGCAATAAGCGGGAAGGTTTTGGAATGAGTTACGGAATTATTGCTGGCATAATGTTTGCTGGCATGGTAGGGCTACTCTTTACCGGGCAGCGGCTTTTTCTGGTTATTGGCGGCGTGGCCGCTATTGCTACCGCAACCCTGTGGGGTACCGGTGGTCTTGACATGCTTGCCTTTGGCAGTTACAACGTCATCGGATGGTGGACTCTGCTCGCCATCCCCCAGTTTATTATCATGGGGCAGCTTATAGCTCGGTCGGGAGTAGGCGAAAAGCTTTATCATGCCCTACATCTCTGGATGGGGCGTGTTAACGGGGGTTTGGCTATGGGAACCGTGGGCCTCGTTGCCCTGATATCGGCGATGTCAGGGCTATCCTTTGCGGCTACCGTAATCGCTGGTACCGTCGCCTTACCATCCATGCTCAAACGGAAGTATGACAAGTCAATGGTAGTAGGGCTTATCCCGGCCTGTGGTTCCCTGGGCTTTCTCATTCCCCCCAGTGTCGTTTTGATTATCTATGGCATGATCGCCAGAGTATCGATTGGTCACCTGTGGATAGCTGGTATTATCCCCGGCATCCTCTTAGCTGGTATGTATATTATCTATATTGGGATAAGATGCCGGATTCAACCTCATCTTGGACCAGCACTACCTCCTGAGATGCGAGCCAGTTGGGGGGAGAAGTTTCGCGCTCTAGGAGCGGGAATAGCCCCGATAGTCCTTATTTTCCTGGTGTTAGGGCTACTTTTCATGGGGGTAAGCAGTCTAATCGAGTGTGCCGCCATCGGTGCTGTCGGGGCTCTAGTAATCACCGCGATTGAGCGGAGATTAACCTTTAATCTTCTCAAAACGGTAATGGATGAATCCCTGAAGAGCACGGTCATGATCATGTGGCTCTTTATGGCGGCTCTCTTCTTCAGTTCGGTCTTTGATGGGCTTGGGGCAGCACGTTCCATAGAGAATCTCCTTCGCCTGGCACCAGGCGGTGATCTTGGAATTATAATTGCCATGCAGCTCAGCTTCTTCCTCTTAGGAATGGTTATGGATGATACCGCCATGCTGCTCATCGTTGCTCCCCTTTATATCCCTCTCGTGGCCAAGATGGGCTTCCCCCTAGTCTGGTATGGTATTCTCTATACTCTAAACTGCCAGATGGCTTTCGTAACACCTCCCTTCGGCTGGAACCTGTTTATCATGAAGAGCGTTGTGCCTAAAGATTCAGGGATAACCTTGGCTGATATCTATAAGTCCGTTATCCCCTATGTGGGGATTCAGGCTGCTTGTTTGGGTATAGTCATCGCCTTTCCTCAAATCGCCCTGTGGCTGCCCAGCATAATATTTCCCAGCGGATAACCAATGACCCGTCTTAACGAAGAAAGAATTGGAGGTTTTTGCAATGGAACCAACAGAAGCGAAATACGATGCCAAAGTGGTGAAAAATGTACTCATACCTATGAGAGATGGAGTGCAGCTGGCTTGTGACCTCTACATGCCTGATACCGCAGGTAAATTCCCAGCGGTGCTGACCATCTACCCCTACCACAAGGATGGCTTGATCGGTAAAGTAATCGTAACTGAGGAACTGCGTGCATTTGCCCCGAGAGGTTACGTTTATGTTCTTCTGGATATGAGAGGTACAGGTAATTCTGAGGGCCAAAGTGGGTTTATGAGATTTCAGCAGTGGGAGGACGGGTACGACGCCGTTGAGTGGATTGCTCAACAGCCATGGTGCAATGGAAACGTTGGGATGTGTGGTTGGTCTTACGGAGGATTCACATCCATAAACGTTGCTTCTCTGAACCCCCCACATCTTAAGGCTATCGTACCAGTAATGGCTCAGATGACTACATCTGCTCTTACTCATCCAGGCGGAGCTCTGCGTTGCTTGGGACTGAATCTTTGGTACGGCATGCAGCTGTGCATGGACGTGATGCCTCCTTTTTATACCGATGAGGAAGCTAGATGGTTAAAGGTATGGAATTCCCACCTTGAGCATTATAAAGAATATCTCAGCCCATTCTATGAACACCCAACTGAAGATGACTTTATGCGTGAAGGTGCTGCACTATTCAGGCTGGACAACATGAAGGCTGCTTCCTATTTTATATTTGGTTTTAGAGACATAGATTCCTTTCCTGATGGACCACTTGCTTACTATAACGAAATTAAATGTCCTAAGAAACTTCTGGTTGGGCCTTGGAAGCATGGGCTGCCTGATTCTATGGTGCCTGGTCCTAACGTTGATTACCTCAACGAAATGGTCAGATGGTTTGACTACTGGTTAAAAGGAATAGACACTGGAATAATGAATGAACCACCAATAACCATACGAGTACAGGGGCCTGAAAGTAAATGGCGCTATGAGAATGAGTGGCCTGTTGTCCGAAGGAAGGAAACTACGTTCTATCTGCATCCTGAAGCTGTGCTGGATAGTAAACTATGTGAAGATAAGGATGAATCTGATAGCTTTGAGCACAATGCTACTGTCGGCGTTTGCCGCGGCTTAGAGGATGAGTGGGCCTTTGCATTTGGTCTACCAATGGATCAGAGAGATGATGAAGCCCTGTCACTGACCTATACTACCCAGCCGCTGCCTGAAGATACGGAAATTGCCGGAGCACCAGTGGCGAAGCTATTCGTCTCTACCTCGGCTGACGAAGGGGTAATTTCTGTCAAGCTGAACGACGTTGCCCCAGATGGAAGCTCAACTTTGATAACCTCTAGTGTTCTAAATCTCTCCAAGCGAGAATCACGCGAGGCAATCCTTGCAGTCAAGCCGGGAGAGCTATATGAGATAGTGATGAAGCTCTGGGACACGTCTTATCTGGTGAAAGCAGGACACAGGTTAAGAGTGGCGATAGCCAGTTCTGATTTTCCATATATCTGGCCGACTCCAAAGACTGCGACAAACACGGTATACCACAGCCAGAAATATCCCAGTCAGATAGTTATCCCGTTTGTACCAGAACGGACGCCTTCTCTCCCACCTCCTAACTTACGTGAAGTCATACCGCCAATGCAACTGCCAGCCGCGATTGAATATTCCAAGCCTTATTGGCGTATTGAACGTGACCTGATAGCATCAACAATCACGGTATGCAATGGTACTGAAGAGAAAATCGTTGTTAGCCCAACGACTACCATGGAGATGGTTACTCACGTTCGGGCAGTGGCCTCCGCCATAGACCCTGCTGATGCCAAGGTAACATCAGAGACAATCGCCAATATCGAAGGCCACAAGCTAGGTATAGTAAACATAAGGTCAAAGCTGGTAACAACGCACAAAACCAGTCACTTGGCGATCAACATAACTGTTGATGATTTACTAATTTTTAGCAAGAGGTGGTCAATGCCATAATAGGTTCATTCCTCAGCATTACCATTTCACAGGCTGGGGATTGTCAACTGAAGCCATGTAATTTCACAATGATAGATGTTTTCAACATTGGAGTTTAAAGAAGGTGACATGAAAATAGAAATGAAGGAAAAGGTGATCATATTTGACCCAGACAAGTGCTCAGGCTGTAGGATTTGTGAACTGGTTTGTTCCATGCAACATCAAGGTGAGTATAACCCCAAAAAGTCTTTTATCAGGATAATGGCGAATGAAGAAACAGGGGTCTACATTGCTATTCAAGATGTGAAGTGTGATTTCTGCAACCAGTGTGTTGAAGCATGCCCGCTGGATGCACTAAGCATTGTTGGGATGGAGGAAGCGATTATTGGCAGAAAGAATGTCACCATCGGAAGTTTCCCCATTCCCGTATCTTCTGTAATCGAAGCTTAAGTTGTAAATGCTAAGTAATCTTCAGGAGGCAAAAGTATGAACGGCTGGACGGGGACTACTTTAAGGGTCAATCTAAGTAATGGGAAAGTAACCAGGGAACCGTTAAACGAGAAAGTAGCCAACAAGTATGTGGGGGGCAGAGGGCTTAACACAAAGATATTACTTGACGAAACCAGACCAGGAATCGACCCATTAAGCCCTGAAAACAAGATGATATTCGGCACCGGTCCATGCGTTGGGACTCGAGTACCCGGCAATTCAAGGGTAACGCTAACAGCAAAGTCCCCGATGTCAGATATGTATGGGACAACAAATGCTGGCGGTCCTTTCGGTGCGGAACTAAAGTATGCTGGCTATGACTCAATAATCGTTGAAGGTCAAGCTGAAAAGCCAGTATATCTCTGGATAAACGATGACAAGGTTGAGTTGAGAGACGCCAGGCAGCTTTGGGGTAAGACAACCCAAGAAGCTCGAAGAGCACTACAAAGGGAGGTTGGCTATGCTGATGCCGCTGTAGTTGGCATTGGTCCTGCCGGGGAGAATCTCGTTAGGTTTGCAAATGTAATATCCGACTTGGGAAGGGCTTTCGCCAAGTGTGGCATGGGAGCAATTATGGGGTCAAAGAAACTCAAGGCAATTGCCATAAGGGGCACAAAAGGGATAAAAGTAGCCCACCCCAAGCAGCTTGAAGAAGTTGCTAGGGAGACGTTACAAGAGTGGCAATCACTTGAGGAAATGTATCGAGCACGTCTGGTTTACGGACTAACTGACTATCAGGAGATAATAAATTCATTAGGTGTCTTGCCAACCAGGAATTTTCAGGAGGGTATTTTCCCTCAAGGTGAACCTTTGTATGCCCAGCATATGCTGGAGGATCACCTGCTTAAGCAACCGAAGGCTTGTTTTTCCTGCTGTGCTCCTTGCGATAAGATTTATGTAATTACTAAAGGCCGGTTTAAGGGGACATGGGGAATTGGGGCAGAAGCTGGTAGTCAGCTCTATTTTGGTTCAATAATAGCGAGTAACGACCTAGTGGTTGCGCTTAGAGCTGCTTCTTTTTGTGACATGTACGGCATGGACTGGACAGAGATAGGCGCAGTCATTCCATGGGCAATAGAGTGTTTTCAAAAGGGGATCCTAACCGAGGGAGATACAGGGGGCTTGAGGCTAGAATGGGGAGACGGTGAGACTTTACTGAAATTGCTTGACATGATTACCTACCGACAAGGATTTGGCGATTTACTTGCCGAAGGCATGAAGAAGATGTCGGAGAGGGTTGGGCAAGGTTCAGAGGCATTTGCTATGCATGTGAAGGGTTCAGCCATAGATTATGTTGATCCACGGGGAATGAAGGGCTGGGGGCTAGGCTACGCCGTGGCTGGTAGAGGTGCAGAGCATTGCATGGGTGAATTGTTTAGCGAGTATCGCATGGGTGGGTGGGACCCAGTACGGGGTGAAGTGTGGGATGGGCAACCAGTTGATCCTTATACCGAAGAGAATAAAGCAGTTATGCGTAAGTGGGTTGAAGAGACTAACGCCTTTCAAAATGTGATGCAGATCTGTGAGATGGTATATTACTATCTTCCCAAAATTGGCATAGCGGCACAGGAAGCTAAACTCTACAATGCGGTTACCGGCTTGAACCTTACTGATAAGGATGTAATGCGTATAGGGGAGCGGGTGATAAACTTAGAGCACGCCTACAATATAAGGGAAGGTTGGAGCAGAAAGGATGATACCCTACCAGAGAGGTTCTTGAAGGAAACTCTGCCAGAAGGCCCAGCCAAAGGACAAGTAGTTAATTTAGAACCTATGCTCGATGAGTATTACAGCTTGAGGGGGTGGAATAATTCTGGCTTGCCAACTAAAGCGAAATTAGTAGAGCTAGGTCTTGAAGAGATAGCCAGTGAATTAGAGGGGATGGGAAAGCTTGGTTAGTCAACGGGGCTATATGCTGTATAGATTCTGGCCAGCTCAAATGATTTAGAGGATAGCAGATAGAACTTCATGAGTGGCAGCAGATACATCGGCCTCGACAACTATCTTGTTGCCAAATAATTCTTTTGATAGGTAAAGCGACCACCGTAAAAGGCTAGAAAGTAACAATAGCTTGGATTGTTGAACTAACTTAACAAAAGAGGCGGGGTGTTCAACAGCCCTTAGGAGAGGTCGTTTAGCAACGAGCATTTCAGATTGTTTTTCTATTTGAAAAGGCAAATTTTCGCCTTTCCTCGCTAGCCTTATGCCTCTTTGCCATTTCCTTAGCTAGTTACATAGT
>CAZJGF010000073.1:0-8209 GCA_964545665.1 uncultured Dehalococcoidales bacterium | reverse complement strand
CCGCAGGCAATGCCAACATCAGCATCCTTAGCCTCTCCAGGCCCATTGACTACACAGCCCATAACCGCTACTTTAATAGGTTTAGTTATCTTTTTCAGATGCTTGTCTACAGCTTCAGCCAACTTTATGACATCAACTTCAGCTCGGCCACATGAGGGACAGCTCACCAAGGTTGGGCCTCGCTGGCGTAAGCCCAGGCTTTTTAAGATTTCATAACCAGCGAATACCTCTTCACAAGGATAAGCACTAAGGGAAACGCGGATAGTATCGCCGATGCCCTGATATAGAAGTATACCAACACCCACAGCACTTCTTACAGTGCCTGCTTGGGGAAGCCCAGCTTCAGTAATGCCTAAATGCAGAGGATAGGGTATCTTATCAGCAATCATCCCGTAAGCTTGGATGGTGGTAGGCACATCAAAGGCCTTAAGAGAGACCTTGATTAGATTGAAACCCAGGCCCTCCATAAGCTTTATCTGCTGCAATGCTATGTCAACCATCCGCTCAGCTAGTGGAGCATCAGGCTTGAAGTTTGCTGGCAGACTGCCACCATTTACCCCGATTCGGATGGGAACCTCCCTTTCCCTGGCAGCAGCTACTACCTTGGCAATTTGCTCCTTATCACGAATGTTACCGGGATTAAGACGAAGCCCATCACTTCCAGCCTGTAAAGCAGCTAAAGCTAAACGATAATCAAAATGGATGTCAGCAATAAGAGGTAAAGAAACACTTTTCTTTATAGCCAAAATGCTTTCCGCCGCTTGCTTATCTGGAACCGCCACTCGCACTATTTCGCAGCTACAATTCTCTAACTCTTTGATCTGGTTTATAGTGGCAGGAATATCGCGGGTATCCGTCTTAGTCATGGATTGCACCGCAATCGGGGCATCGCCACCAACCGTTACGTTGCCAATGTTTAAAGGAATGGAAATTCGGCGATAGGTCATAATCCAAAGCTCCCACCGGTGATTATGCGAAGGATATCATTATAAGTTACTAACACCATGAGTGTAATCAAAAGAGTAGTGCCTATAGTATAAGCCAAGCGCAGTGTGCGACGGGAAAGGCGTTTTCCATGCCTGACTCCCTCAACAAAGGCGACTAACATTCCTGCTCCATCCAGAGGAGGAATGGGAAGAAAGTTAAACAAAGCAATTCCCAAACTAATGATTCCAGCTATAAATAACACATTGCTTAAACCAAAGGACTTCACTGCTTCTACAGTTAACTGCCCGGCCCCTACTGGCCCTACCAACGCCAGACCAGGGCTCTCCTTGATAACTGGAATGGAGGCTACTATCATTTCAGGCAAATGGATGATGTAGCTGCCTCCTAGATAAGCCGCTTCCCACAAGGGAAGTCGCTCTTGCCCAATATGAGTCCCTTCCACCCAGCGTAATTTCACACCCATCACTCGCTGGTCAGAATCAGGTTTCTTAATCAGGCTGGCTGAAATGATCTCCCCCTCCCTGAGCAAAGTCAAATATATCTCCCCTCCCTCCTCAACAGAAGCTAAAACATGACTCATATCCTCCTGGCTATACACAGCTTGTTTATTAACACTCAGGATGGTATCTCCAGGGCTGATGCCAGCCTCGTCTGCTGGTGAACCTTCCTCCACCTGGCTCACCGTATTCCAGCATAGCGTAACACCTACCGTTAACCGTCCCAAATCGGGATTGAACCTGGGTATTAAGTCAAGTTCCTCGCGGCTTGCATCCCTTTGCAGAACCAGCGTTATCTCTTTTCCTTCCTCACTCGAACTTATTATATTCTGTACATCTCTCCAGTTATGAACATGCTCTCCATCCACTTCTAGGATTATATCCCCTGCCTCGATACCTGCTTCCTCTGCCGGTGAGTCCTCCACCACGGAGTGCACCATAACTCCATTGCCAACTACTACACTTGAAGGCAACATGAAGAAGGCGCTAAGCAGGATGAATGCGAGAAAAATGTTAGCCAGCGGACCTGCCGCGTAGACTGCTAACCTGGGCCGCGGACCCTTGCTAGCCAGGCTTTGAGGAACCGCAGGGTCGTCTTCTCCAACAGACTTGACGAAGGCTCCCACAGGTATGGCATTAACTGAATATATTGTCTCTCCTCGCTTGGTGCTCCAAAGCCGTGGAGGAAAACCGAAACCAAATTCCTCCACCTTCACTCCAGCACGCTTGGCAGTGATGAAATGCCCCAGTTCATGAACAGAAACCACCACAAACATGGTCACTATGAAGAGAATGACAACTGCAGCGATGTCCATTTCTTATTCCGTTAACTCGAGACTGCTTTGTTGAATTCCCGCATTTGGCTCAGGGCAAACATCACCATGACAATAAGCAAGTCGCTCGGCATATTCCATGGCCCAGGCGTCGGCTTGCCAAATTTCATCCAAAGTAGGTTTCCTTATACCTTGATGTCTCTCCAGTGTTTGCTCTATCACTGAGGCGATGTCAACAAAACCAATCCGATGAGAGAGGAAAAGCTCCACGGCCACTTCATCGGCGGCACAAAGCACAGCGGGGTAAGTCCCCCCTAGGTTACCAGCTTTCAAGGCCAGTTTAAGACAGGGGAACTTATCATAATCCATAAATTCAAACTCTAAAGATTGCGTTTTGCTCAAGTCCAGACGCGGCAGCACAGGATTAGATAACCTCTCAGGATAACAAATGGCGTATTGGATGGGCAACCTCATATCGGGAAAACCAAGCTGAGCTTTCACCGAACCATCAATGAACTCCACCATGGAGTGAACGATGCATTGCGGGTGGATTACTATTTCGATGCTCTCAAAGGGGATACGAAAAAGCCAATGAGCTTCAATTGCTTCCAATCCCTTATTCATAAGTGTGGCCGAATCAATGGTAACTTTTCTACCCATCTTCCAGACAGGATGTTCTAGGGCCTGTTCTGCTGTTATTCCAGCCAATTGAGTTCCGGAATAGTGGTAAAAGGGGCCACCAGAGGCAGTCAGAAGAAGCCTCTGGATCTTGCTCCTTTCCCCTTGCAGGCACTGCCAGATAGCACTATGTTCACTATCAATAGGCAAAATTCTCGCTCGATGCTGCCTGGCCTCATCGACAATTATTTCACCTGCCATCACCAATATTTCCTTGTTAGCCAAAGCAACCGTCTTGCCTGCTCTCAGAGCCGCCAATGTGGGGCTTAATCCTACTTTGCCAGAAGTAGCTATGATTACTAAGTCAACCTCAGGATCACTGGCCATTTCTTCCATAGACGAGAACTTCCCTTCATAGCTGATATCAAGCTTGGTTAGCGAATAAAACATCTTAGGATGCAACTCACCAATTTGCTCTTCAAGGAGTCTGCCGTTTTTGCCTCCTCCTAAAGCTATCACCTGGAACCTGCTAGGAAAGGCACGAATAACATCTAGTGCTTGCTGTCCTATGGAACCGGTCGAACCCAGGATGGCTACTTTCTTTATCCCATCAGCCATACTACGTAATAGTATACCACCACCCCTGTAAAGATGAGGCTATCGAAGCGGTCAAGAATGCCACCATGACCTGGAAGCAATTTACCTGATTCTTTTATTCTCATATTCCGCTTAAGTAAAGATTCAACTAGGTCACCAAGCTGAGCAAATACGCTGATAAGGCAGCCCAGCAGAATAGCCTGCCAGTATTCAAGAGGTGAAGAAGAAAAGAGAATGGGAATTCTGGATATTGCTACAGTGACTACAACGGCAATCAATAAGCCCCCCAACGCTCCTTCCCATGTCTTGGCTGGGCTTATGGCAGAAACTAGCTTGCGCTTACCCCATGTCCTACCTATGAAAAAGGCACCAGTATCGTTGGCAAACGTAGTAAACATGGCTAAGTAAACCCAACCTCTGCCATCTGGCAAAATACGCAAATTAAGCCAGTACCCAAGCAGCCACCCTACATAAAGAACACCAGCTACCACCCATGCCCAGTTACGAAACGCATCCTCTTGGGGTGCGCGGAATAGTAGCCACACCAAGGAGATCACTGTAGCAGCTGTGATGACTATGGGCAATACACTGGTATTCTTATAGTGAGGGCTCAAAGCAAGGGCCAATGCCCATAACAGGCCAAGGTAAACCAAAGGCTGCCGTCGGTCAAGATTACCGGATACACGATAAAACTCGAAGGTGCCTAATAACACTACGGCAGCAATGAAAAAGCTAAACCAAGGATCGCCAAACCAGATAAGGGAAACAACAATGGGTATGACTATGGCAGCAGTGACAACTCTTTGCTTGAGCATAACCCCATCGGGGAAAACTTCAACTTACTATGAGCTCGGTGTTTTGCTAATTATCTAATCCGCTATGGGAACGGCACGGCAGAGACTTTGTTTTGAGACTATAGTTCTCTTATTTCCTTTTCTTTGTTCTGACCTATCTCATTTACCTTATCCATAAAGCTATCGCTAATCTCACCGACTTTCTTAATAGCATTAGTAAGCTCGTCTTGCGATATTTGCTTGTCTTTTTCCATTTGTCTTAGCTTTCCGATGCCGTCTCTTCTCATGTTACGTAGCACCACTCGCCGTTCCTCCACTCTCTTAGACACCAGTTTTGCTAGCTCCACACGACGTTCCTCACTCAGAGGAGGAATGACTATCCGCACCACATTGCCATCATTGGAGGGATTAAGGCCAACATTGGCTCTGAGGATGCCTTTCTCTATATTGCGCAGTGAAGTGCGGTCCCAGGGTTGAATAACAATCAGCCTGGCTTCAGGTATAGATATGTTAGCAATCTGCCGGATGGGGACAGCCGAACCCTGATAGTCCACCAGAATGCTCTCAACTAGAGCTGGAGAAGCTCGTCCGCTACGGATACTGGCTAACTCCCGGGTCAAACCATCAATGGCTTTTTGCATCTCCGAGCTTAGTTCAATGAACACTTCATTTACCATGATCGGCTCTCAGAGAAGGCAAAAGGCTAATTAACAGCCGGGTTCAAACCTAGCGAATCTTCGCACTTTCACGTTCTCACCCACCCTGGCTATCGTATCAGCAACAATCTCTTCTACGGTCCTATCGGGGTCTTTGATGAACGGCTGCTGCAGAAGACAAACTACTTTGGGATCTAGCTCTGACTCCGCTGGCATTTCCTCAGCAGTGATGAATTGAGGAGAGGTGGCAGCCACTTGCATGGCTAAATCATAGGCAAGCTGTCTGAATTGATCAGTGTGTGCCACAAAATCGGTTTCGCAGTTCAGCTCTATGAGCGCTCCTAGCTTTCTATTGTGATGGATATAGGCATCAATTACTCCCTCACTTGCGATGCGCCCCCCTTTCTTTTCAGCGATGGCAAAACCACGAGATTTCAATGCTTCCACTGCTCTTTCTGTATCTCCTTCTGCCTTCAGTAGAGCATCCTTACAATCAAGTATGCCAGCGCTAGTTCTCTCTCTTACCTTTTGTATAGCTTCTGTTGATATTTTCATTCAAACAATCCTGGGATTCAATTCTGCTCTGGTTCAAAAGTATAAGAACGCAGAATCTCGATAGGTTCTTCTGACTCCGCAGTTGGTAATACAGCAGTCTCCGCCTCCTCAGAAACTGGCACTCCCTTACCTTCGATTACAGCATCAGCTATCTTGGCACAGATCAATCTGATTGCCTTAATGGCATCATCGTTAGCAGGAATAGGGTAATCGATATTATCAGGGCTACAATTGCTATCTACGATGGCTATTACCGGAATGTCCATTCTCTTGGCTTCAGCGAAAGCAATTTTATCTTTAATAGGATCAGCAATGAAAAGAGCTGCAGGGAAGGCAGTCATTTCCTTGAAACCGCCCATCTGCTCATTCAACCGTTGGATTTTCTTTTCTAGCCTTGATCTCTCTTTCTTGGATAAGACCTCAAGTTCGCCTTTCTCCTTCCTGTTCTCCAAACGAACAAGATAATCAATACGGGCTTGTATGGTAGCAAAATTGGTCAGCATCCCACCCAGCCACCTTTGATTGACATAATACATGTCGCACCTCTTAGCTTCTTCCTCTATCACTTGCTGAGCCTGCTTCTTAGTGCCCACAAGGAGAATAGTCTGCCCACCGGCTGCCAAATCTCTGACAAAAGCACATGCTATATCCAAGAGCGCAACCGTTTGCTCCAAGTCAATAATATGTATCCCATTGCGCTGGGTAAAAATATATTTCTTCATCTTGGGATGCCAATAACTGGTATGGTGACCAAAATGAGCACCCGCTTCTAACAGTTCTTTTACCGATGGATTTTCCACTAGGTTTCTACCCTCAAATATGACGACGCACATAATCTAGCATAAGTAGCACAGGTAATGCAACAACGATGTGACTCGCAATAACGGGTGGTGATATTCCTTATGACCGCATTTTCCCTGGCCTTGTAAGACAAATACCTACGATCGCTTGAGGCAAACTCTTACTAAGTAATCAGACAAATGCCTGTATCCTTTTTCATATCCCCTGTTGCATATTAGCAATTGCTTCCTGACGCCTCTTGCGAGATAAGGAGTGGAGAGGGCAGTGGCGTTTTGCTCTCACGTCCTTATTGTCAAACAAAGAGGTTTGGAGGGAGTGCCTCCTTCCGTATCAACTCCCTCCCTTGAAGGGGGAGGGAATTCTTTCACCTCAGTCCTCCCCCAGGGAGGGAGTGAGAGCAAGGGGGGAGCACTGCAACTGAAGCAAAATAAAAAGGCAGTTATCACCGGTAGTGCAGGGCTTATCGGCTCATATCTTGCCGATAAACTAGCCACGCGAGGCTAGGAGGTAGTAATTGTTGATGACCTATTTTTATCGCCACCACCGAGGCCATAACCCAGTGCGGGGCTAGTCCAGCGTGTTTGTCCTACAAGCGTCACCTAGACAAATGCTTAGATGAGAAGCCTATCTTATGCTACACTAGCGTTACATAGGTTATATAATATGATACTGCATGTGAAAGCCTAAATAGCTAGCAGAGTTGTCAAGCAAATTTTACGACGCCATCATAGTAGGAGCAGGGCCAGCGGGAAGCTATGCTGCTTGTGAACTAGCTTTGTTAGGTTACGGTGTGGCTGTTTTGGAGCAGAAAAGTGCACCAGGAACGGATATTTGCTGCACCGGGATAGTCAGCAGCGAGTGTTTCGATTCCTTCGCTATCGACCCAGAGGTGATATTCACCAGGGCAAACTCAGCTAAGTTCTTCTCACCTTCTGGAAGATATTTGAGATTACAAAGCGAAAAGATTCAAGCGTATATTGTAAACCGAGCCTTATTTGACAAGGTGTTAGCCTCCAAAGCCCAGGCTCAGAATGCACGCTATTTCTTTTCCTCTCGGGTGACCCACATCATTGTAAGAAAAGACAGAGCGGAGGTTGAAGCCTTGTGTCACGGTTCAAAGGAAATATTTTGTGCTAGAGCTGTGATATTAGCCAACGGTTTTGGTCCAAAACTGTGCCGTCAATTAGGCTTGGGCGAAACCAAACATTTCCTCGTTGGCGCTCAGACAGAAGTTGATACTAGGGATGTCAATGAAGTTGAGATATATTTAGGTCAGCAAACAGCGCCCGGCTCATTTGCTTGGCTCGCGCCTATTTCAGCAAATAGAGCCTTGGCTGGGCTTTTGGCAACCTCACATGCCAGACTACACTTGGAAAGGTTCCTGCTCGGGCCTTTTTGCCAGGGCAGGATAATTAGTCGGGAGGCTAAGATAAGACAAAAGGCTATCCCCTTGGGGACTTTGCCGCGTACCTATGGAGACAGGATACTGGTTATTGGCGATGCTGCTGGTCAGGTAAAGCCAATTACCGGCGGGGGCATCTACTTTGGACATCTGGGTGCTAAAATAGCCACCGAGGTGCTCAAGGAAGCTCTTGAAGCTGACGACTTAGCTGCAACCAGGCTTTCTCGCTACCAGAAGCGATGGAAAGCAAAAATAAACAGGGAAATCTCTCTTGGCTACCGGGTGAGGCGGCTTTACGACAAGTTAAACGAGCGCCAGATTGAAAAGATATTTGAGATGTTAGATTCTGGAGGCATAGCCAAAGCTTTGCTAAGCTCACCCACTTTCTCCTTCGATTGGCATAGCAAATCAATCTTGGCTGGCTTGAACTATAGTTTGACTTATCCTCTGCGGAAAACGCGGCACTTCCTTCTTAGGGAGGCTGGTTCATGACTGGGGTAGACTATCCTCCCCAGCATGTAGCCGTTATTCTGGATGGCAACGGCAGGTGGGCAAAAAGGCGTGGCTT
>CAZJGF010000072.1:0-8219 GCA_964545665.1 uncultured Dehalococcoidales bacterium | reverse complement strand
TTAGAGCGCTGCGTTGACATCGCAGAGGTCACTGGTTCAAGTCCAGTACTGCCCATTATTATCCAGAATAATAGGACAAAACCGGAAGGTGTAAGTACACAGAGCAGGGCTAAATGGAAGACAGTTCTGGCTACCTCGTCAGCTACCGCCGTAATAGAAAAGGAAGATTTGAAATAATATCAACTAGTTGGAAGATGCAAGTTGTGGGCTTGTGATATTCGAAATTCTCAACAGGACTTCCCCTTGTGTGCTTTGTTCCTAGCGTGAATTTTCTATTTACCATGCCATGAGAATTCAAGGATGAACAAAGAGGAGAAACTGGAAATAATGCGACATTCTGCCGCACATGTGATGGCTGAGGCAGTGCAATCCCTTTTCCCTCAGGCTAAGTTTGGAATAGGGCCAGCTATCGAAAATGGCTTCTATTATGACTTTGATTTGCCACGCTCATTAACGCCGGAGGATTTGACTCTGATTGAGAACAAGATGAGGGAGATCATAGATGACAACTTACCTTTTGCTACAAAGGAGCTGAGCAAAGAAGCAGCACGGCGTCTCTTTGTCGACCAGCCCTATAAGTTGGAGCTCATCGATGAGCTTCCTGACGCCATGGTAACCACTTATGCTCAAGGCTCCTTCACCGATTTGTGCCGGGGTCCGCATGTAGCTTCCACCGGTGAGATCGGTGCTTTTAAACTCACACATATAGCCGGAGCATACTGGCGGGGTGATGAAAAGCGGCCTATGTTGCAAAGGATTTATGGTGTAGCTTTTGATAGCCAGGCCGATCTCGAAGACTACTTGGTTCAGCAAGCTGAAGCTGCCAAACGAGACCATAGAAGGCTAGGCAAGGAGCTTGACCTTTTCAGTATTCATGAGGAAATTGGCCCTGGCTTAATTTGTTGGCATCCCAAAGGTGCCTTGATTCGGCAGATTATCGAGGATTTCTGGAAAGAAGAGCACATTAAGCAGGGCTATGACATTGTCTACACCCCTCACATTGCTAAGATAGACTTGTGGAAAACTAGCGGACATTGGGATTTCTACCGTGATTACTTATATTCGCCAATGGATGTAGAAGGGAAACAATATATATTGAAACCCATGAATTGCCTGGGACATATCATGATCTACAAGAGTCAGCTACGCAGTTATCGTGATTTGCCTTTGAGGTATGCCGAGTTAGGCACGGTATACCGCTATGAACGGGCAGGCGTATTATATGGTCTGGCTAGGGTAAGAGGCTTCACACAGGATGACGCCCACATTTTCTGTCGCTCTGACCAAATCGAGGCGGAAGTAGCTGGGGTTGTGAGACTGTCGCAGTTTATGATGACTACTTTTGGTTTTAATGATTATGAGGTGCTATTATCTACGCGCCCGGAAAAATATGCGGGCACAATTCCAATGTGGGAACAAGCTACCGGATCCTTGAAGCGTGTCTTAGACGAGCTTGAGACGCCTTACAAGGTGGATCCGGGGCAAGGAGTTTTCTACGGACCAAAAATTGATATTAAGCTCAAAGACGCTATAGGGCATGGCTGGCAGGGTCCTACCATTCAGGTTGATTTCAACTTGCCACAACGGTTCCACGTCTGTTACATTGGTAGCGATGGACTGGAGTATACTGTTACAATGATACACCGTACCGTTTTGGGCAGCATGGAACGCTTTCTAGCTTGTCTGATTGAGCACTATAGTGGTGCCTTTCCCGTGTGGTTAGCACCAGTCCAAGCGATGATAATCCCTATAGCAGACCGCCATAGTGATTATGCTGACGGAATAAGACAAGAACTACAGCAAGAGAAGATACGCGCCAAAGTTGACGACCGCTCTGAGAGAATGAACCTGAAAATAAGAGAGGGCCAACTGGCAAAGATTCCCTATATGCTCATAGTCGGTGACAAGGAGGCAGCTTCATCTAGCGTATCAATTCGTCTTAGAAACGGTGAAGACGTAGGGCTACAATCACTATCAGAGGCCAAAGCCAGAATAAAAACAGCTATAGAGGCTAAGGCCTGAATCCTTTTAACGGGTGAGACGAGCATAGTTAAACGAGTAGCGGTCAACAGGCAAATTAGAGCAAAAGAGGTTCGCCTTATAGGTGAAAACGGGGAACAATTGGGTGTGTTGCCACTACCTAAGGCACTACAAATTGCCTTAGAGCACGAGCTGGATTTAGTGGAAGTAGCGCCAACAGCATCTCCACCAGTGTGTCGGCTTACCGATTATGGCAAATATAAGTACGAGCAGACTAAAAAGGAGAGAAGGAAAAAAAGAGGTCAGAAAGCTAGTTTGCTCAGAGAGGTTCGGTTCAGACCCAAAATCGAGGAGCATGACTTGCAAGCGAAGATCAGAAAAGTCAGGGAATTGCTGGAAGAGGGTAGCAAAGTCAGGGTATTAGTAAGGTTTAGGGGACGCGAGGTTGTCTATCCTGAGTTGGGCTGGAATGTGTTACGAAAGGTGGCCGAATCCTTGAAAGAAGAAGCTGTGGCCAGTGACCATCCCGCTAAGGATGCAAGGCACATAGCTTTGACGCTCTCTCCCATTCCTGCTAGAAAACCAGAGGAGGCGAAATCAGATGCCAAAGCTTAAGACTCACAAAGGAGCCAAGAGCCGCTTTCATGTGACAGGTAGTGGCAAGCTCTTGCGTGTTAAATGCGGCAAAAGTCATCTAAGGCGGAAAAAGGCTCCCAGAACTAAGCGGCTGTATGATGAGATGATTCCGGTATCTTTGGCAGATAAAGAACGGGTCAAGAGGCTTTTGCCTTACAAATAGCGAAGTGACACCTGAAAAACAAGACTAAGGAGGAATAATTTTGCCACGAGCCAAAAGTGGAAAGGTTACCCATAGGCGTCATAAAAAGGTGCTCGATTTAACTAAAGGACATAGGGGCAAGAGGCACTCCCTATACCGTGTAGCTCATGAGTCCATGCTGCATTCTCTGGATTATGCTTACTGTCATCGCCGGGAGCGGAAGGGCGATTTTAGGAAGTTATGGATTGCCCGCATCAATGCTGCTGCACGAGCCCAGGGTGTCAGTTACAATCGGCTTATAGCTAGCTTAAGAAAGTCAAATGTGGAAATAAACCGCAAGATGCTAGCTGAGATGGCTGTTAAAGATCCTGAAGGTTTCACTGAATTGGTGGCTTCCACCTCATCTAAGAATGCAAATGCTAAAACAGCTTGAGGGAATTCGTCTACAGGCTCTTGATGAATTAAATCGAATTGGTGAACTCAGGGAGCTAGAGTCATGGCGGGTCCGCTATTTGGGCAAGAAAAGCAGTTTAACTCAAGTCCTGCGTTCATTGGCTACACTACCTTTCGAGGAGCGTAGGGTAGTAGGCTCCCGGGCCAACGAAATCAAACTATCCTTACAGGCGAATTTAGCTCAGAGGAAAGAATTCCTGGAGAAAACCTACCTAGCCTCATTCTTGGAGCATGAAAGGCTAGATGTTACTCTGCCAGGTAGGCCTATTCATATCGGGCGACTTCACCCGATTACCCAGACGCTTGAGGAAATTTGCGATATCTTCAAGAATATGGGCTTCCAAATTTTTGAGGGGCCTGATGTAGAGTGGAATTACTACAACTTCGAAGCTTTAAACATACCTCAAGAGCATCCAGCGCGAGATATGTTCGCCACTTTGTGGATAGACCCTGAGATGGGTGATAAGGCCAGGCTGTTGCGGACTCATACATCGCCAATGCAAATTAGAATTATGGAAGAAAAGCGCCCGCCGATAAGAGCTATAGTGCCGGGACGATCTTACCGATATGAGGCAACTGATGCTACTCACGAATCCATGTTTTATCAAGTTGAAGGCTTGGCTGTGGACAAGGGAATCAGTCTAGCTGAGTTGAAAGGCACTTTGTTTGAATTCTGTCATTGCCTTTTTGGTGAGGAAAGGAAGGTGCGCTTCAGATGCGACTACTTCCCGTTTGTGGAGCCTGGAGTGGAAGTAGCTATCGAGTGTCTAGCTTGTGCCGGCGCTGGTTGCCGTTTATGCGGCAACAGCGGGTGGATTGAAATCTTAGGCGCAGGAATGGTGCATCCTGAGGTGCTTAAGCGGGGCGGTATCGATCCAGAAATCTATACCGGCTTTGCCTTCGGTCTGGGTGCAGAGCGAATTCCTATGCTCCGCTACGGGATCGATGATATCCGCCTCTTTTACAATAATGATACTAGATTCTTAGGGCAATTCTAGATTCAAGGAAACCGAGGTGAAAGTATCACTTAAATGGCTCAAAGATTATGTTGATATCAGCCTTGCTCCCAAGGAGCTAGCTGATAAGCTAACCATGGCGGGTCTGGAAGTCAAGAGCATACAGACTATAGCTGGCGCTTGGAAAGATCTGGTGGTAGGAGAGGTAGTAACCCTAAATCCACATCCTAACGCAGATCGCTTGAAGCTGCCCACCGTCAATCTTGGCACCAAGCAAGTTACCGTGGTTTGCGGTGCCCCTAATATTGGTCTTGGACAGAAGGTGGTCTTCGCCAGTACCGGAGCTCAGCTTATAGATGGGCATACTGGAAAAGCAATGACACTGAAGCCAGCTAAGATTCGTGGTGTTATGTCTGAGGGCATGGTTTGCTCCGAGAAAGAGTTGGGGATTTCCGATAGTCACGAGGGCATCATGGTACTGCCTTCGGAGGCTCCGACAGGTACGCCACTCGGTGAATATCTTGGTGATACAATTCTTGATTTGGACATAACACCCAATCGCCCAGATTGCTTATCGGTGATCGGCATTGCTAGAGAAATTGCTGCTTTGACCGATCATGGGCTTCATTCGCTGGAGATTACTTATGAAGAAACTGAGGATTCCATAGACGCTTTAGTCTCTGTTGCCATCGTTGAGCCAAATCTGTGTCCAAGGTATTGTGCCAGTTTGATTACAGGCGTTAACGTGGGGCCTTCTCCTTGGTGGCTACAGCAACGTCTGCGCAATTATGGTATGCGTCCTATCAGCAACATCGTTGATGTCACCAATTATGTGATGCTGGAATATGGTCAACCTTTGCATGCTTTTGATTATCAAAAGCTTAGAGGCCATAAGATAATAGTCCGCCGAGCCGAGCGTGGCGAGACTATAACTACTCTCGATGGGATAGAGAGAATTCTTGCTGAAGATATCTTGGTTATCGCTGATGAGGAGAAGCCCGTGGCCATCGCTGGGATTATGGGAGGGCTGGATACCGAAGTTACAGACGCAACTGACACTATTCTTCTGGAGTCAGCGAATTTCAATCAAGCTGTGATTCGGCGCGGATGTCGCCATCTTGGCTTACAAAGCGAAGCTTCTATTCGCTTTGATAAGAGCTTAAGCCCGGGACTACCACAATTACCGCTGAAGCGAGCTACTCAATTGCTGCTGGAGTTGGCTGGTGGTAAGGCAGCCAAAGGCATGATCGACGCTTATCCTGGCAAAAGAGCACCAAAGAATATGTTGCTTTCCACAGAGGAGGTGAAGCGGCTTTCTAGTTTAGAAATAGACGTTGGTAAGATAACCAAAGTGTTACAGTCCCTAGGCTTTGAATGTGAAGAGTCCCACTTACCTTCACAAATTTCGGTAGTTGCCCCGTACTGGCGTAGCGATGTCGAGTCTGCTGCGGACCTTATAGAGGAAGTGGTTCGCATTATTGGCTACGAAAAGATTCCCACTACGCGGCTCAGTTCTTCTTTGCCTATGCGAGAACCAACACCAGTGCTCGGTTTTAAGCGAAGGCTGCGCAATATTTTGGTAAGCTGCGGTTTTCAAGAAATGCTAACCTACTCTTTGACCAGTCTGGAGAAATTGCAGAGACTTTCTCCAGACCTTGATGTGAAGGTTATGCCCTTAAAGGTAGCTAACCCCCTGACAAAGGAGCAGGAATATCTGCGTACTACCCTGCGAACCAATATCCTGGCTGCTTTGGCTAACAATCAAAAACACGAAGAGAATGGCATAAAGCTATTTGAGATTGGCAAGGTATTTCTGCCACAGGGAAGGGAATTACCACAAGAAAAGGACTTGCTTTGCGCTTTGCTTAGCGGCCCAAGATATGAGTTATCTTGGCATGGTGATAACAAGCCGCTTGATTTTTTCGATGCCACGGGAGTGGTAGAGAGCCTCTTCAAGCAATTAGAGCTCGTAGCGACCTTTGAGGTTAGCGATGATGAAAGCTTACTCCCTGGAAGAGCGGTTGACATAATCATCAACGGCGACAAAGTAGGTATCACAGGAGAGCTGCACCCCAAAGTGACTCAAGCCTTCGAGCTTTCCGGTACTGTTTACCTTATCGAAATAGACATGGAGAAGCTATTGGACAAGACAACTAGGCTAAAGGAATACCGTGCCATTTCACGGTTCCCTGGCTCAAGTAGGGATATCTCTTTGGTAATAGATGAGCAAGTGCCCTATCAACAAGTAGCAGGCGTAATTCGAAGCTTTCCGTTAGTAAGCAAAGTCACCCTGTTCGACTTCTATACCGGTAAGCAGCTACCTGAAGGTAAGAAGTCCTTCGCTGTAAGAATTGTTTATCAATCGCCTGAGCGGACTTTGACTGACGAAGAAATCGACAAAACCCAAGAACAAATGCTTGACAGACTGCATCAGGAGCTAGGTGCTACTCTGCGAAGCTAACTCCTTTTGCAGCAGCGCTTTTATTTCCACAGCAACACTGTCTAAACGCAGGAGCTTGGCTTCTTTCTCTGTCCGCCATTTCGCTTCTATGCTTTGGCTTCTTAGAGTGCGCGGTGATATGGTCAAGCGCAGAGGTATCCCCAAAAGGTCAGCATCATTGAATTTGACTCCGGGGGATTCACTACGGTCATCGAAAAGCACTTCTATTCCCTCTTTTTCCAATTCTTGATATACCTTTTCAGCGGCAGTGGTGACTTCGGCATCGTCCGAATATAGAGGGCAAAGGTAGACCTGATAAGGAGCAACAGAGAGAGGCCAAATAATACCTTTGTCATCATGATGTTGTTCTACTATTGCTGCCAATAACCGCCCTAGCCCAATGCCGTAGCAGCCCATAACAGCAGGTCGAGATACGCCATCCTGGTCTAGGAAGAATGCCTCCATCTTTTCGCTGATAAATGTGCCCAATTTGAATATGTGCCCCACCTCGATGCCATGATCAAAAGACAGTTCACTACCGCACCTGGGGCAACTATCTCCAGAGCGAGCCAAGGCAATATCAGCCATAAACTCAGTTTGAAAATCTCTAGGGTAGTTGGCATTCTTGAAGTGGTATCCTGGCTTATTAGCCCCGGCGATGAAATTGGAGCCCAGGGTTATAGAATCATCAGCGACAATTTTGATTCCTGTTATACCTATAGGCGAAGCAAAGCCAGCTACAATTCCTACTTCGGTTACCTCACTTTCTGTAGCAAGACGCAGCTCGGAGCGCTTCAGCAGATTCTTGAGTTTTGTTTCGTTAACCTCTAAATCGCCTCGGATGACAGCAATGACAAATTCTCCATCAGCTGAATAGAACACAACTTTGACTGTTTGACTTGCTGGCACACCGACAAAGCTAGCTAACTCCTCTATGGTTTTGCAGTCCGGCGTGGCTATTTCTTCCAAGGGTAAGGGCTTCTCATTGTTTGCCCTTGCTTTGGCAAATTGAGCTCTGTCGGCGTTGGCGGCATAACCACAATGGGGACAACGGACAGTCTCATCCTCCCCGCTCTCGGTGATGAGCATAAATTCGTGTGATTCCTTGCCACCTATGGCGCCGCTGTCAGCTTCCACCATCAATGCTGGCAACTCTAGGCGAGCATAGATATTTCTGTAAGCCCGGGCCATCTTCGCATAGCTTTCATCCAGACCAGCTTCATCAACATCGAAGCTATAGAGGTCTTTCATGATGAACTCGCAAACTCTCAACAGTCCACCGCGGGGGCGAGGCTCATCCCGAAATTTGGTTTGTATCTGGTAAGGCAGAAGAGGAAGGTCCCGATAACTTCGCACATACCTGTGAGCAAGATCAGTAATAACTTCTTCATGAGTAGGACCTAAAGCTAGTCTATGCTCCTTCCGGTCAGTCAAGGTAAACAGAGACTGACCAAAGGAGGCACGCCGACCTGACTGTTGCCATAGCTCAAGAGGTTGCAATACTGGCAGCATCAATTCCTGCCCACCAGCTTTATCCATTTCCTCTCTGATTATCTGCTCGATTTTCCTGAGTGCTCTCCAGCCCAGAGGTAGATAAGAATAAACCCCAGCA
>CAZJGF010000071.1:0-8275 GCA_964545665.1 uncultured Dehalococcoidales bacterium | reverse complement strand
CTGTAATCTTAGCCCTTCAACCGCCTCCCCGACAAGGCTCTCTATTCGTCCATATTGCTAGCGGAAGTTCTCCTCCCTCTCGTTGGGGTGAGCCGAAGCCCTGAGTATGGCGAAGCGCAAGCGAAGCATCTCGTTCCTTCTCCTGCTTGACGGGATTAATCTCTACGATTTATACTGTCTCCTTTTGGAGAGCTCCAACGAGGGATAAGCAAGATATCCAGATTGACCGAAAGGAGTATAGCAAATGGTTTCAGAAAAGAGAACCCAAGAACTGATCCGGGGGCTGCAAGAGGCCGTGTTGGGCTTCGATGAGGAAGCTGCCGTTGAGCTGAGCAAAGCTGCCTTGGAGGAAGGCGTAGAGCCATATGATGCCATTATGCAAGGTTTGGCAGTCGGGATGGATAAGGCAGGCGAGCTATATGATAAAAAGGAATACTTTGTTCCCGAGCTGCTGCTATGCTCTGACGCGCTGTACGCCGGGCTTGGCATCTTGCAGTCACATGTCAACCTCGCGGAAACGAAGGCGAAGGGGCAGGTAGTCATAGGCGTTGTCGAAGGTGATATCCATGACATTGGCAAGAACCTAGTCAAGGTAATGTTTGTAGCTGCGGGGTGGACCGTCTATGACCTCGGGAGAGACGTACAACTAAGCAGATTTACAGAGGAACAAGCAAGGACTGGCTCTGATATCGTGGCTATCTCCGCCCTGACGACAACAACGATGCTGGCTATGCAAGAAGCCGTGAAGATAGTAAAAGCGCGGACGCCAGGAATACCAGTCGTGGTCGGAGGGGCTCCATTAACCCGGGAGATAGCGACACTATACGGCGCCGACGGCTACGCGCCTAATGCAGTGGGCGCAGTCTTGGAAGCGGATAGACTATTGAAAAAAACATAGCAAAATAGGTGGCAAAAAGGAGGGCTAGATGCAAAACATCGTGACTTCTACAGAGCGAGTAAGCACCATTTTGTCTGGCCAGAAAGTTGATAGGGTTCCTTTCTGGCCCTTCATTCTGGGGTTTTGTGCCAGAAATGTTGGCTACCCGATTGGCACTATTTACAGCGACCCGGAGAAGAGTTTTTGGGCGCAGCTATGGACCCAGGAGCAATACGGCTATGACGGCTACCCAATATATGGCTACGCTTCCTATGGTAGCTGGGAGTTCGGCGGGCAGGTTAAGTTGCCCAGCAGCGAGTGGGAGCAAGCTCCGTCAATTGTCCAGTTTCCCGTGGATTCGGAAGACGGCGTCAACAGGCTGAAACTACCCCATTTGGAGAAGGCAGGTATGCTTCCCCTAGCCATGGCGTTCTCAAAAATCTCACAGGAAGCTGGCATACCCACTAGCACAGTAGTATTGGGTGGGCCTTTCACCATCTCAGGGAATCTCTGTAAAGTAGAGATGCTCTGTCGCTGGATGAGAAAGAAGCCGGAATTGACACACAGCGTTCTGCGTCTAGCTACCGAGCATATTGTTGATGTGGTGCAGCGCTGGACAAGCACATTCGGCATAGAGCATTTTATGCCTCAAATCTGGGAGCCTTTGGCTTCTAACCAAATAATCTCACCCAAGCAGTTCGAGACCTTCGTTTTGCCCTACCACAAGGAGGTTCATGAGAGAATACTGGACATAGGAGTCAAGCACATTTTGTGCCACGTCTGCGGGGAACAGAATCTGAACTTGCCCTACTGGGCCCAGATTCCAATGGGGAATCCTGGTATCGTAAGCTTTGGTCACGAGGTTGAGCTCAGTACAGCTATAGAGTATTTCGGGGATACATGCATCATAGCTGGTAACATCCAGCCTGCACTCATTCAACAGGGGACTCGGGACCAGGTCTACGAGCAGTGCCGGATAGCCATAGAGAAGGCGAAGTATTCCCCCCGCGGATTCATATTGATGGCAGGCTGTGAGGTTCCGCCGATGGCACCCCCGCACAACTTGTACATGATGAAGCAGGCAATTGATGACTTCGGCTGGTATACCTAATAGCTCAGCAATACAGTAGTTCAATTTGCCGGTACGATTGATGGAGAGTTGGAGACAAGAAAGCTGACAGGTGTTATTTTCGAAGTCCTACGGTGACCAATGCGGCATCAGCATAGTTGGCCGGCGGAGACGAAACTAGAGAACAGGCCGGCAAATTCTTAAAGGGAGGATAGTATGAAACCAACTGACGTAGCAAAGCAGAATCGGATGACTCCAGATAATCCATTGTATGCTGTTATGACTGGTCGCAGACCGGACAGAGTTCCTTTCTTCCCTCTCGGAATTAGAGCGTTTGCCGCCATAAACGTGGGCTATAGCGTAGGTGATTCCTATTCTGACACTGAGAAGAGCTTTTGGGCGCAACTATGGACTCAGGAGCAGTATGGCTTTGACAGCTTCCCACAATATGCTTATGGCTCCTACGGCGGGTGGGAGTTTGGAGGAGAGATCAAGTTTCCTGGCAGCGAATGGCAGCAAGCCCCATCGGTTAGTCGCTTCCCTGTAGAGACAGAGGAGGATGCGTGGAAACTAGAGGTGCCTGAATCAAAGACAGCCGGCGCAATTCCTATAGCGATGGAGTTGTCGAAGAACTCGAAGAAGGTCGGCCTCCCTGTAATGACTCCGACTGCAGGAGTCTTCACTACTGCCAGCAATATCTGCGGCGTCGAGAGACTGTGCCGCTGGATGGTGAAGAAGCCTGAAGTGGCCCACAGGCTTCTTCGTCTGGCCACCGACCATGTGATAGCAGTGACACAGTACTGGGTAGACACCTTCGGCCCAAATATATTTGCCTTTACCAGTGAACCGTCAGCGGCCAATCAAATAATCTCGCCGAGGCAATTCGAGAAATTCGCATTGCCCTATAACAAAGAGTTCCACGAGAAGATACTGGCTACGGGAATCAAGCACATAATGTGCCACATATGCGGCGAGCAGAATTTGAATCTGCCTTACTGGGCCGAGATCCCAATGGGGAATCCTGGTGTAGTAACCTTTGGCCACGAGGTTGACCTTGCGACAGCTATAGAGTATTTCGGGAATACCTGCGTTATAGCTGGCAATATTGAGCCGGCAGTAATTCAGGAGGGGACTCACGAGCAAGTCTACGAACTGTGCCGGATAGCCATAGAGAAGGCGAAGCACGCGCCTCGGGGGTTCATACTTATGCCCGGATGCGGATTCCCTCCCAAGGCACCTCCTTATAATCTATACACAATGGTGAAAGCAGTCAATGACCTAGGCTGGTACGAGTAGAGGCCGAGGCGGTACCTGCCCTGTATCCCTGGTAGGACTCCGCTGGCCTGACTCTGGGCGACATCATTGAGAGAACGCAACAGTAAACAGAGATGACTAAAGCAACCGTTGATGCTGGCATTTGTGGATTCACTGCACTAATAGAGGTTATCAGGCTCTCCTCTCAACTGATTAGAGTTGTCGTTACCAGCGACTGTGAGATGGTAAGCAAGATGGGTAAAGAATTGACAGACATAGATTGGCGTGACGCCTTGAATCGGCGGGACGATTGTCTGCTATACAAATCCCTCCAGCAGCAGATCAAACATGTTGCGTGCCCTATTCCTATAGCTATACTTAAGGCGATCGAGGTGGAGGTCGGGGCTGCACTGCCCAGAGACGTGGTCATCCGATTCGAACCCGCCAGCCCGCGACCCGTAGAGTAAGCCGCTAAATAACATCCTAATGCAAAGAAGCCTAAGCGCTACTGCCACGACTTAGCCACGCCGCCCCTTCTACAGAGACCCGCTATACTACCCCGGCCATTATAACCCGCTCCCAGTGGCTCAGAACTTTATCATCTGGTGAGGCAGCCACATTATTATGTCAGGGAAAGCAATGCATAGCAGAAGCCCCACCGCTATGAGCGCAACGAACGGAATTACTCCCCGAATGATATTCCCCGTGGTTATCTGCCATTCCGGTTTGGCTATACCCTTCAAATAGAAGATGGCGTAGGCCATAGGCGGTGTCATGAACGACATCTGAAGATTAACCACAATCATCATGCTAAACCACAGCGGGTCAAAGCCTAGAGCCGGGGCAAGAGGACTGACCAGAGGAACCATAATGAAGACTATGCCTATCCAATCAATAAGCATCCCCAGGATGAAGATAATGAACATGACCACGAAAAATGCTCCCCATCTGCCAAACGGCGCGGCCAGCACCATGTTAGTTATCACGTCGCCGCCTCCCAGCTTGAGAAAAACGCCAACAAACATCTGGGCGCCCCAGCCGATAATTAAGGCCATGGAGGTAATCCTCACTGTTTCGATAAGGCAATACCTCATTGTCTCCCAAGTGAAACGGCGGTAAGCTAGAGTCAGTAGTGTTGCCGCCAGAGCCCCAACGGCGGCTGCCTCAGTTGGGGCGGCGACGCCAAAGAAGATAGCTCCCAGCACACTTAACATCAGAAATAACGGGGGTACCATTCCAGTCAGCAGCATACGTAGCTTTTTCAGTCGGGGCACCGCCCGCTCTGCCAATGCTATCGGCGGCGCCGAACTGGGCCTGAGCCAGGCACGGACTGCAATGTAGCTCATGTATAAGGCAGAAAGAAGCAAGCCCGGCCCAAAGGCTCCCATAAACAGCTTGCCCACTGAAATGCTGGCCATTGGTCCATAGATAATCAGCATTATGCTGGGTGGAATAAGAATGCCCAGAGTTCCCCCAGCACAAACCGAGCCGCAGGTTAGTTCCCTGTCGTATCCTCGCTGAAGCATACTGGGAACAGCGATAAGCCCTATCATGATTACCGAGGCGGCGATTATGCCAACGCAGGCGGCTAGAATAGTGCCCATCAATACGGTGGCTATGGCCAGGCCTCCCCTGAACCCTCCAAACGCCAGGTGAAGGCCTCTATAGAGCTTCTCAGCCGCTCCTGACTTTTCCACCATCAGCCCCATAAATACAAACATGGGCACTGCCAGAAATGTGTAGTTAATCATCATTCCCCAGATGCGGACGCGGAACAGGCCAAGTACCCCCGGACCTATGGCTACTATGCCCACAAACAGAGCTATGCCGCCAAGGACGAAGACCAACGGATAACCAAGAAGAATACCAATAATTGCCGCACCAAACATTACAATGGTGACCAGCTCGGGACTCATTTCTACCATGGCTGCTTACCCCCTTTGGTCAGAGAGACTACATCCTTGATGAAAGTAGCTATCCCCTGCAAGAACAGGAGAACAAAGCCGATTGCCACCACCGTCTTAAATGGCCAGAATGGCGGATACCATATACTTTCGGTAGCTACCTCATGAGTCACGAAGGCCTCCCAGGCACTCTGCCCAAACAATCTGGTGAGTACGAAAACGACCGGGAAAAAAAGGGCAACGGTCAAGACTACATCTAGTACGAGTCTTCCCTTTGGTGACAACTTGGAGCTTATTACATCAACCCTCACATTGGCGTTATGGAAATACACATAAGGCATGCCGAGAGCTATAATGGAGGTTCCCAGCATGTAGCTCAGGGTATATGACCAGATGGTGGGCGCATTGAACAGGTATCTGGCGAATACATCGTAGCAAATGGAGACTATCAGTACAGCAACCAGGGCCATTACAGCCCTGCCTGTCCACTCGCTCACCAGGCCCATGCCATCATATGCTTTCTTTATGACACTCATATCAACCTCAAGTAATAGTATTCTTCGGCAGCCTGGGCAATCTCGCCGCAGGCTGCCGAAGCCAATGGTCGTCAGTCACAGGTCATCAGTCGAATATGGTATACGCAGGTACAATACCAGTGAGTGAGTGCCACTTCTTGAAGAAAGCTGTTTGGTGGTCCCATAACTTCTTGAACAGTGGATCGTCAACAGTGTATCCCTCCAAGAGTGCTCTGCTTTTGGCGGCAATCTCCGCTTGGAACTCTGGGCTGACTGTGAATACTTTAGTGCCATAGGCAATGTAATTCGCCATAGCCTCGGAGTCCGCCTCTTGCAAGTACAGTTGGCCATAGGCTGTCATGGCCTCAATCTCATCTTTCAGCAGTTGCTGAAGGTCTGGTGGCAGACTATTCCAGGAGTCCTTGTTTATCAAGACATTGTTGCAGAATCCTGGCGATTGGATACCGGGAACGCCAATATAGTCAAGTATCTCCTGAAAACCGTGGGGCCAGTTGTAGCTGGGAGGGCCAAGCTCAAAGGCATCAAGCACGCCTGTCTGCACTGCCTGGTATAACTCACCGCCGGGTATCATTACCACTGAAACTCCGTAGCCTTTCAAAATCTCAGCCCACAGACCTAGAGTGCGGAACTTTAAGCCCTTGAAATCCTTCGCTGTTACAAGCGGTTTGTTGGAATGGCAAAATAGTTCCGGCGAACCCGGCTGGGTGCCAATACAGTAGCCCCAGTCCTCGTACGCCTCGTTCAACAGCTCAAAGCCGCCTCCCTGGTACATCCAGGCCAGGAGGTCGGCCATGCTCGGGCCAGCCGGCAGCCCGGAAGAACCCATCAGATAGGTCACGTTTCCCAGACGGCCAAGGTCCATCGGGGAACTATTGGTCGCCATATCTACGGCACCATCTCTGACCGCCGGGGTAGTTTCGTCTCGAGGTGTTAACTCGCCCTCAGGATGAAGTGTGATGTCGAGTCTGCCGTCCGACGCTATTCTCACTCGATCAACAAGGGTTTCCAGGACGATATACATGGAAGCGCCTACCGGACTGATATCCTGCCAGTCCAATTTGTATACCTTCGCCTCCGGTGCCGCCGGTGGGGCTTCCTCTTCCTCCTCAGGTGGCGGTGCCTCCTCTTCCTCCTCAGGTGGCGGTGCTGCTTCGGGAGCACAACCAACAATCACCAGACTCACCACTGCCACCACTGCCACTAACAACATAAGCAACTTCTTTTTCAACATTTACCTCCTTAACATTCTTTATCCATTGCCTGCCCATCCTCGCCACCTGTCTTTTCTTCACATATTTTCACCTCCCTGTCACCACGTATTTGCCCCTTAGAAACTAGGTGACGCACTTCTAAAACTCATAATACTGGAACGAACTTCTCCATATCCAGGCGACTAGGCTTATAAGTGCCGTCCTCTACCTTTGCCTGATGTTTTGCTATCTCTTCCTCATTCAGGTCTATCCCCAGACCGGGTGTCTCAGGCACCTCGATGCAGCCATCAACGATCTTTATTCGTGGCTTAACCGCCCACGGTGCCATCTGCTCATGCTCAAGGATCAGAAATGAGGGGACAGCAGCACATAGCTGGGCATTTGCCATAGCGGCCACAGGACCGAAAGGATTGTGGGGCGAAACTTTAACCTGATAGGCCTCGCACATAGCGCATATCTTCATCGCCTCAGTTATTCCGCCAACTTTGCCGCAGTCAAACATAACGATATCCACAGCCCCGCTTTCCAGGTATTCCTTCAAATCTAGTTTTGAATTAAGCCTCTCTCCGGCAGTAATGGGGATATTTACATGATCGGCAACTTTCTTCATTGCCTTTACCATCCCCACCGGAACAGGCTCCTCATACCACATGAGATTATATTCCTCCAACAACTTACCTATTGTTATTGCAGTTGAGGCATTAAACTTACCATGGCACTCGACAATTATGTCAATACTATCTCCAACAGCCTTCCGTATCGCCGCCACTCTCTCCACCACTGCCATTATTTCATCCTTTCTGTAGCTGTGATATCCGTCCCTGCCCGGCTCAAACGGGTCGAACTTCATGGCGGTATAGCCCTCCTTGACCAACTCCAGGGCGTGTTCACCAAGCTCCTCTGGCGTGTATTTCACCGCACCCCAGGGCTCGGAAAATAAGTCGTCCATCCTCGCATCGGGATAAGAATTCCACGTTCCCCGAAGGTGAGGATAAAGCCTCACTTTGCTGCGACAAAGACCACCGAGCAATTCGTAAACCGGAACCCCCAATTTTTTGGCCTTGATATCCCACAGTGCTATATCTACGGCGCTTATCATTGGACTGGCATATTGGAACGAAGTGGCATTTACCATCTTTCTCCATATCCACTCAATTCTAAAGGGGTCCTCTCCCATGAGAACACCTCGCAGAAACTCAACCTGCCCCTCAAGAATACCCCGATGCTGGACTACATTCTCACCTATCCCAGTTATGCCTTCCTCGTTGGTATAAACCTTTATAAATGGGAGATAGCCACACCAGAAGATTCTTATATCCGTAATCCTTAGTACAGACATTTCATCCACCTCCTAATGAAAATTTTGGGAATTCTAGATAGAATACAGGGCAGGGAGTAACGCTGTCAAGCAGCTTGGAAATCCC
>CAZJGF010000070.1:6637-8281 GCA_964545665.1 uncultured Dehalococcoidales bacterium | reverse complement strand
TGGGACGGCGCCTGGCTTCCTGACACCCTTATTGCCGATATGCACTACGGTCACATCTTCAAGATGGACAGTGACCCGCAGAGACTAGGCTCCGACATCTCACAAGAAGTTTGGATGAAGGTCCCTTATCGTCAACTTAGGAGGAAACTGCGGGGCCAACGTCTCTGCCTCGAATATGCGAGGGACTCTGCAGTACTTGAAAGGCCATACAAGTCTCACCCTATTGAGGGTGGCCATCTGCCGAATCGGGTGATCGCCATCAGCCAAACAATTGGGGACATGCTTAAGATGAGCGACTATCCCTTGATTTTCTATGCTCGAAGGAAGAAGCGCAAAGCTTTTGAGCAAGATCTTACACGGCAGAAAGTCAAAGATCTTTCCTTGTCACCAATCTTCTCCGCTCGTCAGATTGCGCTCATGTTTTTTATTCTTGCTCACTACATAACAGATGCACATATGCCTCTACACTGCGACCTCAGGGACTTCGGAGGCGATAGGTCGACTATGGGACGGCTACCAAGGGAGCTACATCCTTCCATCGAAGAGTTGTGGGAGTCATATTTCCCGCCAAAAGAAACCTTGATACTTCATGAGCATTTGAGGTTATCTATCGATGAAGTAGTGTCCTCTTTACCTGAGGATTCCCTCATTGTTGTTGATACGGATGACAGATACAAGTTGACGCCCAGAATCTGCGGGACTGCGGGCGATGAGTGGCAAGAGATGGTTCATATTGCGAGAGCTTCCTATGCGTTATCCAGAAAATGGATTGATGTACCTTATGGGCATGTGAATGATTTGATTGCAAGCCCTGCGAAGCGTGAGGAATTCAAGGACGTGACCAACCGAATATTCCATGATGCAGTGGAGTCAGTAGCTAGGCTTTGGCTGAAGGCTTGGCAAAGGTTCGTGGACTAGTTGAGGGAAACATCCAGTGGCCCAACCGCAAGCTATTACCTCAGTGTTACACAATAGCCCAATACGTTAGGAATGGTGACAATGACGCTTACAGAGTGTCGACAGACGTTCAAAATAAAACTGTGCTCACTCTCACAGGGGCTGCGGTGGTTAAGCCAGCATTGTTGGAAATGTTGGAAGAGGAGTCCTGGGGAAGAGTCGACAGAAGAGGTTGGTCAAGAGTTTTTGAAGGTCATTGATATCGGGAGGGGACAAGAGTTATTAGATTTTGGCTGTGGCTCAGGCGGCTACACTATTCCTAGCAACAGGAGGATTTATGGCTAAGGTATTGATTGTTTACGATTCAAGAACTGGCAACACAGAGAAGATGGCGAGAGCAGTTGAGCAAGGTGTTCGAGAGACAAATGTCGATGTGGAGCTGAAGAAAGTAGACAAAGCTACGTTAACTGATCTAGAAGCTGCTGATGGCATAATCTTAGGCTCTCCCACCTATTTTGGGCTCATGACTGATGAGATGAAGAGGTTTATAGACAGATCGATAGGAATTTGGGGAAGGCTGTCCAACAAAGTAGGCGCTGCCTTCACTTCTTCACTGTGGCTAGGCGGCGGGAGTGAGACTACGCTGCTCTCTTTGGTTCAAGCCATGCTCGCTCACGAGATGATCGTGGTTGGCGGAGCATTGGCGGCTGCTGATGGCATCTACGGTGCCGTGTCCCTGTCGGCGCC
>CAZJGF010000070.1:5473-6537 GCA_964545665.1 uncultured Dehalococcoidales bacterium | reverse complement strand
TCATGGATGCGGATGCACTTAACCCTATTGCAGCTTTGGCTTCGAATTCCCTTTCAAGGTTGAATCTTATCTCCCCGCGATATACTAGTTGGCCGTGCCATCCGATGTTAGCTTCAAAAACCCTTGGGCCGGAACGTAATTTGTCAGCGTGATGTCCATAGTAGCTGCTAGTTCCTTTCTTGAACTGACTCCCCTGAGCTCTTGACACGTCCACTGGGTCCACATCTAGGTGGTTGTCTTTCTCGTCCCAGCGAAGTATAAACTCTGGTAATGTCCCTATCATGGCATTCTTCGGCTTCAATGTTGCGATCACCAGAAGCCCCGTGGGTCCAATTTGCCCACCGTATAGGACTATTTCATATTGTGGGTGGATGTATGTGCGCTCTTCACTTACGTTGAACGCGCTGCGTGCTTTGCCATCACGTTTTGCTACTTTATTTATGTTCATGCTTTGTCTAGTCCTCGCAATCATCATTGTAACATGGGTGGCTTGTTCACTGGTGCCAAGACAATAGAGAGTCGTCGCGATGAACCATTTTGATAACCGCCTCTTAATCTAGGAAATTGGCCTGATTCTCAGAGCTAACAGAATGACCAGAGGTTAAGTGTTTTGTCTCTTCCGGCCGTATAAGCAATGTACCTGCTTTCAGGCAGAATGGCTTCCTTGTCGTCAGGGATTCTACTATGGCTACAACTGTAGTATCATAAACCCAGTCCAACAAAGGAGGCGGCTAATGTTGAAAGGTCAGAAGTATCGAATAGACAGGCTACTGAGATGGACAGGACAAGCAATCAGTGCAATTGGTGCCGTTTTCTTTGTGGGCATGTTGATTGGTTCAGCTGCGTCTGAAGGTATAGGACCAATGACCATAGAGACCGGCACACTAGTCTTACTCGGTGTAGCTGCTTTGGCTGGGTTTATTGTATCGTGGTGGCAGGATATGGCTGCTGGCATGCTTCTCGTTTCGACTTCTATTGGATTAGGGGTACACATAGGCTGTTTTGCCGGTCACAATCATGTCCTGGCTTGGTCAATAATCGGGTTGCCTTACCTCGTCGCCGGA
>CAZJGF010000070.1:0-5373 GCA_964545665.1 uncultured Dehalococcoidales bacterium | reverse complement strand
TTGACTATGCATGAACTGGCTGCTTGGCTTAATAAGTTGGGGTTGGCTCTCCTGATAGTGCTGGCAGTTGCTTTTGGTGTGTTTACTTTCTCCCCTCCGGAATTGCCCATCTTTAGAGATGCCATGACGGGAATCTATGGAATTAGATAGCCAAGAGCAATTGGCGAACAATTGGGCGGATTGTGTAGTCCCGGCTAAGGGTATTCAGATTGATAGCCGTCTTGTTGGGTGCTATTATGCGAAGGAGGAGATAATAACATTGGGGAATACCTCCGCCTATCTGAAAGCGGCTATTCTCATAGCCCTCACCTCACCAGTAAGGCTGGCCAAGAAGTTACACAGATTTCAGCCGCCGCCATTTATTGCCTCTATCATTGAGGTACGTGTTCTTGCCTCAGACTTCAGACGAAAGCTGCAGCCAGAAGAGAAGATAGTCGAGTGGTCGGGAATAAAGCCTGGCATGACTGTCCTGGAGCTTGGGTGTGGCTCAGGTGTATATACCATAGGTCTCGCCAAAGCTGTCGGCAGTCAAGGTAAGCTCTATGCGGTAGATATGCAACAGGCGATGATAGAGAGACTGAAAAGAAGGTTGGAGAAACCAGAGTGTAGTGAATTCACTAACATTGAAACCAAGCTGGCCGATGCATACGAGTTGCCATTCACTAGTGAGAGCATAGACCTGGTTGTAATGGTTGCTGTGTTGCCAGAGATTCCAGATAAGGGTAGAGCACTAAGGGAAATACGCAGGATATTGAAGCCGGATGGCATCCTTGCCGTAAGCGAGAACCTTATAGACCCCGATTATCCACTAAGGAGGACAACTAGAAAGTACTGCGGGCGGCATGGATTTGTGCTTTTGAACACAAGAGGTAGTTACTTCAACTACACGATGCAGTTTAGAAAGCCCTGACGACTAATAGCAGGCTCTTCTCGCTGATTGTGCCTGCCTCGTATGCTAGCCCATTATGACACTGGAAGATGGCTGATGCAATATTACACTTTCCAGCGTCTTGTTACCTCCATTGATTTTTCCTATGACAAATGTCGTTTGGCGCACGAATGTACTTCTTTCTTGTGCAACGGAGGATTGACCCTCCGTGAGCAGAGTTGCTAAGATGAGCCGTGTCATAGACTCGTCAGCAAAAATATGAAAGGAGGCAAGGATAATGCCAAGTGCATGCGGTATAGCTTGCGAAGTATGCGGAATCAGAGAAAAGGGACTTTGTCCTTTTGGTGATGGTTGTGTACCGGGTACGGATCCAAAGGCGGCGGAGAAGCTGGAGAAGTTTAAGGGCGTAATGGGGCATGCCTGCTCAATACTTGAGTGTGCAATAAAGAACAAAGTGGATCACTGCCTAAGATGCGATGAATTCCCTTGTGAGGTTCACTATCAGCAGGGAGGACCTTATAGTAAGCAAACGCTTGATATGATTAAGGGTGTACTGGGCAAGAAGTAGGGAAGGCCATCTGGGCCAAGCGCTACGGCTTGGTCCAGATGGGCGTGGTGCTGGCTTATGGTGGCCCACCGACATGTTACTTCACAGCTCATGCAGACTGTTGCTTGTCGGTTGCACGTCATGCGGTCTATTCCGCGTAATTGTCTGTGGTGGTGGCCGGCTCAAATTGTGAGGCCGAAAGCCAGTTCAATAGTTCTGTCTATTGTAACCTCAGCTCCACCAGTTATTTAGCTGTTGAGGTGCCCTGATTTCTGAGAATAACCTTCAGCCAAAGTGCGTGACAGTTACTTCCCTAAGCCTTGCCCTACGTTCCATACTGCGGAGAAGTAATGTCGTGTCCACTCATTTGCCATCTTGCGGTTAGCGCAAAATACGATGTTAAGTCCTGGATGCAGGGTGTAGAGTTCGGCGATAGCTCTGGCGCAGAAGCCTGTGGTATAGTGATGAACTTTCTTGGGGTTTAAGAAGTCGGCATACAGAGCCTCTACTACAAGGGCATGATACTTATAGGTGGCGAGCTCAGCCAATCGCTGGTGAAGTACGGGCATTATCCCAAAGTCGCTCAGGATATTTTCGAAGGTCTTCCGCTCAACCAGAGCTACAATACTATCACCATCCATCAGGGCGTAGTCCCCGGTTGGAAGCGGACCACGCTTAATATGTGCCTCTGAAAATCGCCATGGATAATGCTCATCACTGGCAATGCAGATGGTGATTTCCTGGGCAGCCATGCGCCTTGCAAGTTTTGCCGATGGCCGGTGCTGCTCAATTGACCTTTGAGTAAGCCAGAAGATCTGCTCATAGGTCTCGGCAGAGTCGTGTTTATATTGCTTGGAAAGGAAAAGAAAATCACACCGTTTATAGCGCTTCCTATCCAGGATTACCGAGGTGCGTGAGCCTCGCTCATGGAATGTTAGAATGGGAACCCTCTCCACATCTTCGATTATTTCGGCAGGCTTCGGAGGCTCCTCCTCTCGTAGACAGAAAATATTCTTTCCCACTGCTGGCCAGCGATCCTGAGTGCGAAGGATAAGCCATGGCTTCCCCTCCTTTTGAATCTCGAGTCTATAGGGGAATCGATTGCTAACACAGCGCTGAAGTATCCAAATTCCCGTTGCCATTATGCATCCTTGGGCTACGAATCGTCACTGGTTATTATAGTAGTTTTGGATTAGTAAGGGTATAGCTAGCAACTAACCGGCTTGAGTGGGCTGGCAGAACAAGTCGTATCTGTCAAACAGTCTGCGGGTTTTGGGGCGGAAGACAAACAACTTTTGCAGAGCTGGAATAAGTCGTTTCTTCTCAAACAGAAGTTCGGGAACTGACTACACCAACCGACAGAAGGTCTCTCATAGCGTAAGCTTCAAAGTCACTATTTCGAAGGGGTTTACCTCGAGCTCAAGGCTGTTATCATAAGTGCAAAGTACCTTCTCTTCCCTCTCCAACAGGTCCACTATGGCAGCGCGCTTGATATCCCTGAACATCCTAATCTCTCCGCTGGTGGCTCTTCCTTCGGTCTCGAAGAATCTCAGAATTACATCATCGCTGTCCTCTGCTTTCTTCAGAGCGGAGAGAACGAGATTATTGGGGTGGAGTTCGAGAAAGGAGAACTCAGTGGGCATGTCACCCTGGGAGTTGGCCGGAATACAGGGGGGCGAATGCAGGAATTCCTGGGCGTGCTGGTACATGTCAGACTGTCGCCAATCGCCTTTATGCATTTGAAGCGCATATTCAAAGGTGTACGGTCTAAGCTCTAAAGCATCGGGAGTAGGAACTAAAGGACCAGATATCCCATCGGCTGAGAGCCCATTTATGCTTCTTAAAAGCCTGATGTGGACTGAGCCCTCTTTTATAGAAGCCGCTGGCAGGCCCTTGTTCATAAATGTTATTCCTCTCATTCCATCGCTCAAATCAAACCAGCTCATGAAATTAGGAATGTCTGAAGGCTGAGCCCCTGTTTCTCTGGTAAATGTCTCTGTTGGTTCAGGGATAACGCCAAATTGCGTCTCTCGGAAATATACTTTGCGGTTTATCCCGGTATCGAATTTGACACTGAGCCTGATGTTGGGATACTTATTATTGACCTTAGTGCTGAACTCAATTCGCGGGATATCCCGGAAAAGCGTAACCTCTTTATGGATGTCTAAGGTCTTATACTTATAGAGCTTGGGGGGGAATCTCTCCTTCAGCCTGTATGGCCAGGTAAGACAGTAATATTCATCTTCAAAAACTATTTTTGTTTTTGCAACTCCCTCTTCTATATTGAAGCTCTTTGGTTTGAAGCTTCCATATTGAAATCCAGCTCCTGACTCGCTCTTTATCAGGTCAGTGAACCTGGAACGATGATAATAAAGGTCTCCTATCTCATCATCAATAACGATCTCATTTCCTTTAACTTTAAGGCCACTTTGCTTATCCAGGATGTCAATTATTCCAGTTCCCTTATCTATGGTGACTTTGAAGAACGGCGTTTCTATTTGCTGTTCATCAACTTTTATTTTGACTTCAGCTTCCTTTTCTGGCGTAACCACTGAATATACCTTATAGCCTAAAGGCGGGAGCTCGGCAGTGAACCCCTGGGGCAGTTCTGCGTTTGCCTCAACCCAGTTTTTCACGCTCCAGGGGAGAGGATTGAACACAGCAATAGCTTTACCCTTAGTATTGATCTTGTTAGCGGTGTAGGTTAAGGAGCGGGTTAAAATATTGCCAAGTTTATCTTTCAGTGAAGCAAAAATTTCCCTTACTTCTACGTAGATGTCATCCACACCACAGCCGGTGATGACGTCATGGAAGGCGATGAATAGAAATTTCTTCCATGCCTCGTGAAGCTCATCGGCAGGGTAGTCAGCACCAAGAAGCCAGGCGATAGTAGCGAATTCCTCAGCGGTCATAAGCAATTTTTCGCATTCCCTCACGTTTTGTATTATCCATATTCGACTGGTACAGACCTGGGGGAATATCTCTGCAAGCTCATCGTCGTACAGTTCCCCTTCCACAGTTTCAAGCTTCCTCTCGGTTTTCTCTAAGGCTTGGAAGAACTCTCTTGGGGTGGCCATCTTCATTTCAATATCAGGATGAGTCATATTCCACTTGCTTAGAGCCTTGGAGATTTCTGGTTGAGGGGGCATTGAGCCACTGCCGCAGGGCATAAGGATGTGAGGGGTGGAAGCATACTTACTGAGTTCGGTGAACGAGTGAGACCATTTATCCAGGTCGAGGCCTGCGCGATAGCCCAATGGCATCCAATGGCTTAGAATGGTGGTACCATCCAATCCTTTCCAGAGGAACTCACTTTGAGTTATCTCCGTCTTAGCTCCTCTTCGGAAGGCGAGCCAGTTATATCCCGCCTTCTTATAGATTTGAGGGAGCTGGGAATTCATGCCGAAGCTATCTGCTGCCCAGGCCACCGGGATGTCTATGCCAAATTTCTCTTTACAATATCTCTTGCCAAAGAGGATTTCCCTTACTAACACCTCACCTGATGGGAGCATGGTATCGGGCATGAGATACTGTCCATCAACTATTTCTAGCTTGCCCTTCTTTATCATTTCCTTGAGCCCCTGCCAAAGCTTGGGATTCCTCTTCTCTAAGGACTCCAGAAGGAAGGTCTGCTCTATTGAGAATTTGAAATTAGGGGTTTTCATTAGCTTCAGTGCTTCCTCTAGAATTCCCTCGTTTATCTGGAGGTAGTCTTCCTTAGAGAAAGCCCAAGCTACATCATAATGGGTGTGCGGAACCAGATAGATTATCTGCATCGTCTAGCTTGGGATTATATCATGCAGGTTTGTCGGCCTACAATCATATATGGCATAATAAAGTTGCAAATGGAGGGATCGCATAGTGGTCTAGTGCGGCCGCCTGCTAAGCGGTTACCCCGAGAAATCGAGGTCGTGGGTTCAAATCCCACTCCCTCCGC
>CAZJGF010000069.1:0-8332 GCA_964545665.1 uncultured Dehalococcoidales bacterium | reverse complement strand
CCCAAAGCTTATGAGCCAGGCAAAGTAGAAAGGAAATGGTATGCCTTCTGGCTGGAGCAGGGTTACTTTACGCCCGAAATAGACCCAGGGAAAAAGCCTTTCGTTATCATCATGCCACCACCCAACGTCACTGGTGAACTTCACTTGGGCCATGCCCTGACCTCTGCATTAGAAGACACCATGATCAGGTGGCATCGGATGAAAGGGGAGCCTACATTGTGGTTACCTGGGACTGACCACGCTGGCATTGCCACACAAGTTGTCGTAGAGCAAAAGCTAGCTAAGCAAGGGCTGACCAAGAACGATATAGGCAGAGAGAAATTTTCAGAAATGACCTGGGAATGGGCAAAGGAAAGCAGAAAGAACATCAACTACCAGCACCAAACGCTGGGAGCTTCCTGTGATTGGACACGAGATTGCTTCACCCTGGACGAAGGGCCAAGCAGGGCAGTCCGCACTGCTTTTGTCCGCCTCTACAATAAAGGCCTGATCTACCGTGGCGAGAGGATGATAAACTGGTGCCCAAGATGTCAAACTGCCCTCTCTGACCTCGAGGTTGAGCATAAAGATATTATTGGACACCTCTACTATATCCGCTATCCTCTATCGAACGGTGAAGGCTTTGTCACTATAGCTACTACCCGGCCGGAAACCTTTTTTGGGGACACTGCCGTAGCAGTAAACCCAGAGGACACACGCTACAAAAACCTAGTAGGTAAAAGCGTCATCCTCCCTATCATAAATAAAGAAATCCCCATTATCGCCGACGAAGCCGTGGACATCTCCTTCGGCACTGGGGCACTAAAAATAACCCCAGCTCATGACCCCACAGACCTGGAAGTAGCTGAACGTCACGACTTACCTCTGGTAAACATTATGAACGCCGACGCTACTATGAATGAGAATGCCAGCTCATATCAAGGGTTGGAACGCTTTGCTTGCCGAGACAAAGTAGTTGCTGACCTCAGAGATAAAGGCCTGCTGGAAAAAACCGAGCCCTATTCACATTCAGTGGGACATTGCACGCGTTGCTGGACAATGATAGAACCAAGAGTTGGCCTCCAATGGTTCGTTCATGCACAACCTTTGGCTGAAGCAGCTATCAAAGCTGTTAGAGAAGGCAAGATTACCATAATTCCGGAGCACTTCACCAAAACCTATTTTGGCTGGATGGAAGATATCAAGGACTGGTGTATTAGCAGGCAACTATGGTGGGGACACCGTATCCCAGTGTGGTACTGCCAGACCTGCAACAAACTGACCGTATCGGTAGACGAACCTGCCGCTTGTCAGCATTGTGGCTCACAGCAAATCGTCCAGGACCCCGATGTCCTCGACACCTGGTTCAGCTCAGGATTATGGACACACTCTACATTAGGATGGCCTGAGGATACCAATGACCTGCGTTACTTCTATCCCACCTCTGTAATGGAAACTGGCTATGACATCCTCTTCTTTTGGGTAGCTAGAATGATCATGCTGGGATTAGAAGATACTGGCCAAATCCCCTTTCATACCATTTATCTTCACGGACTGCTTAGAGACGAGCGTGGCGAAAAAATGAGCAAGCTGCGAGGGAATATCATCAACCCCATCGAGACTATCGGCGCATACGGCATTGATGCCCTTCGTTTTGCCTTGACCACTGGCAGCTCACCTGGCAATGATATAAATCTAGGCAAAAGCAAACTGGCATCCAGCCGCAATTTCGTCAACAAGATATGGAATGCCACCAGATTCATCCTCAGAAGCATAGATGCTGAAGTGATAAAAGGCAAAGCCCTACCAACGGCAGAGACAGAAAAACCCCAAAGAATGGAAGACCGCTGGATTCAAAGCAGGCTCAACCGCCTTATCAGCAATGTCGCCCAGCTAATGGAAACCTTCCAATTCGGCGAAGCTGAGCGTCAAATCTACGATTTCATCTGGTCAGAGTTCTGTGATTGGTACATTGAAATTGCCAAGATACGCCTCAGCAGCAATCAAATGACGCCCTCACCCCTGCCATTCCTGGCAAACACGCTGGAAAAATCACTGCGCCTTCTACATCCGTTCATGCCCTTCATCACCGAGGAACTATGGCAAAGCCTAAAGCAGCGCCTCTCCAATAGGAGTCAAATGGCAGATTCCATAATGATAGCTCCATACCCCGTAGCCGATGATAAAGCTATCGATCCTGAGGCAGAGCGAGCTATGAGCGCGATAATAGAGGTTGTCCGCTCCATCCGCAATGCTCGCGCTGAACACAAAGTGAAATCAAAGGAGTGGATCGAAGCTAGAGTCTACACTGCTGAGCTGTTACCTGCCATCGCCTCGCAAGCCAAAGCTATACAAACACTGGCCCGAGTCCGCCCCTTGGCTATTCTTAATCGGCAGGAAAAGAAGCCAGATGAAGAAAAAGCGCTTGTTCTGGTGCTAAGGGAAGCCGAGGTGGTCTTACCATGGGCAGGCATGGCAGACCAGCCCGCTGCAAAGAAGCACCTGATAAGGGAAAGGGATGCAACTGAAGCCAGAATCGCTCAGATTGATGCGCGGCTGAAAGACAACACCTTTCTAAACAAAGCGCCGCCGCACATTATCGAAGGCGAGAAACAAAAACTGAGCGGCCTCGAAGACAAGCTGAAAAGATTAAGACTGGAATTATCTCAGCTCGGCTGAGAAACACGGTGACCTTTCACCCTCATATAGGCATGCAGCTTGGCCAGAGCTTTACTGGTATCACTGGCAACACGGGATTTCTCACATCCTTTCAGACGCTGTTTGAATAACCAGTAAGTGAACTCCCTCATCTCCCCTATGCTTACAGACTTACGTCTGGGGTAATGTTTTTCTCTCCTAAAGCGATTCACCAGCTCCTGTTGAGTAGCACCGTAGACATGTTGATATGCCTCGTCAAGCGTCCCCCGATACTCAGACAACCCTGAAACTCGCTTCTTTTTGCGAATCTCCTCAACTACAGCCAGGGTAAGAATCTCTTCCACAAGAACGCCATAAAGGTAGTTAAGATAAGCTTGATATTTGGCCTTGCCAATCAGTTCTTCAAACTCATCTTTACTCAATTCTATTGGTGGACGATCAAAGAAAAGAAAGTTAATTAGCTCGTTATCTGGAATAAGACCATCAACTTCCTCACACAACCTCTCCGCCAGGACTAACCAATCGAAGGCTTCCTTGTCAATAAGATAACGATAATGGCGCCCATTGTGGTCTTCTTCAGAGCTGCTCCATAGTCGGACGGCTTCAAGCAGTGCCAAATACCAATGCTTGCCCTCAGCAATAGCCTCCTTGAAATGCCGAATTGCCTCAATATCACCCGCGGAAGTGGACATGACACCTAACCTCATTACACATTATTGTACCCCCAGCCAGTTGAAAGGCTCAAGGCAATATCTGCCAGTTGTTATCTTTGGCAAACTGCCGCAACTTCCCATCAGGATAAGTTGCCACTGGATTACCCACCAGCTTCAATAAGGGGATATCAGAAACACTATCAGCGTAAGCAAAACTTGAGGAAAGGTCTATCTCCAATCCGTTTTGACTGATAAATTCCTCAACCAGTCTAACCTTATTCCTGCCAAAACACGCCGGTTTGACAATCTTACCAGTATATCTATCATCTATCACCTCAAGTCTTGTGCCAATCACCGTGGCTATGCCCAATTCCTGCCCCACAATTTCTAGTAGTCCATTGAAGGTAGCAGAGACAATGATAACCAGACGTCCACTTTGCTTATGTTGGTTCAAGGTGCCAACAATATCTCTGCGGAATGACCTGAGTATATAGTTGTCATTAACCCACTGGAAGAAATGCAGCATCTCCTCACGACTTGCTTCCTTAAACATGCGGCTCAGGTCTTCTATCCACTTTGACCTGAATTTCTCCTCGCTGATTAGTCTACACTTTCTTAACCACCACAAGGGCATATGCTCAACCCAGAATGCCAATATCCAGGCCCTCTTCTTTCTATGCACAACATAGTATTTTAGAAACCCCTCCCAGAGACGTCCTGAGCACAAAGTGCCATCCAAATCAAAGAGAGCCATAGTGCTATTCATTTAGGTCTCCCTAAGAAGACAAGTAGTTCTTCCCAGGACAAGGTATTTAACACATGCTGAGGCTCACACCAAGCTCGCCGAGCTACACCAACTCCGAATCTCATAAAGCCCAAATGAGCTACGCTGTGGGCATCGGTCTCAATAGCAAGTTTCACTCCCAGGTCCCTGGCGCGGAAAGCATGAACGTCATTCAAATCAAGCCTATCCGGCATAGCGTTAATTTCCAGGACTTTGTTGTTCTTAACTGCCGCTTGGGAAATAGCCTCCAGGTCTATAGCTACAGGCTCACGCTCTCCCAGAAGGCGGCAGGATGGATGGGCTATTATGTCAACATCCGGGTCTTCTATGGCACTTACTACTCTTCCGGTCATCTTTTCTTCACTCTGACTCATAGCGGAATGTACAGCAGCAATAACTATATCCAACTGAGAGAGGACTTCATGCGGTAGGTCCAGGCTGCCATCCGCTCGAATATCAACCTCAATGCCAGTAAGCACACGGATGCCACTTAGTCGCTCGTTAAGCGCCTTTATCTCAGCAACTTCCTTCCTCAGCCTTTCCTCATCAAGTCCATGAGCGATGCCCCGCCCACCAGAATGCTCGGTAATAGCTATATACTGGTATCCCAAATCCCTGGCAGCTACAGCCATCTCCTCGATAGAGTTATGCCCATCGCTCCAATCAGTGTGCATGTGCAGGTCTCCCTTTATATCAGATAACTCTACAAGTCTCGGTAACGTTCCCTGCGCCGCCCTTTCCACCTCACCTTGAGCTTCCCTGAGTTCAGGCGGGATATACTGCAATCCAAGTCGACGATAGAACTCCTCTTCAATGGCAAATTTCTCCAGCCTGTCCGTAGCCAGATCAGTGATACCATACTCGCTCAGCTTCAGCCCTTGCCTCCTCCCTCTTTCTCTCAAAGAGATATTATGCTGTTTACTTCCAGTAAAATACTGAAGCAAAGAGCCAAATGAGTCATGCTCCACTATCCTCAAATCAACCTGCAGTCCTCCAGAAGCAATGGCGCTCGCCTTAGTCGGGCCCTGAGCTAAGACTTGCCCTATCTGAGGCAAGGCAACAAAGGCAGCTATAACCGCTTGAGGATTATCAGCAGTGCCCATAAGGTCAATATCGCCCAATGTTTCCCTGAACCGGCGCAAGCTGCCAGCATAGGTCAGATTCCTCACACCGGGGATAGTGTGAAGAGAATCGAGGATTTCCTCCACAATGGGCAAAGCCTCCCCAATGGGAATACGCTGGTCTTTGCGCCGCAACGCCTGGACTTGTTGCAGGATATTACCAGCAGTCTTGTCACCAAGCCGAAACAGCTTAGCTACTCGACCATCATTGATCGCCTGCTCCAAGGCATCAACTGAATTTATTCCCAATTCAGTAGAAAGCCTGTTGGCCGTCTTGGGCCCAATCCCGGGAATAGCCAGCAGATTGGTTATCCCTTCAGGGAACTCAGCCTTCAGGTTCTCATAGTAGCCAAGCTTTCCTGTAGTCACCAGTTCAGTCGCCTTCTTGGCTATTGCCTCACCCACCCCAGGGATATCCCTCAAGTCCTCCCCCTCATCAATCATGATCTTTATTTCCCTGGGATAATGCTCGATAGCTCGAACTGCCTTCTGGTAAGCGCGAATCTTGAAGGCATTCTCCCCCTTAAGCTCAAGGAGGTCAGCAATGTCACTGAATACCTTGGCAATAGCGGTGTTTTTCATTGGCGTTGGTCGGCAAAAAAGAAGGCTGTGAAACTTAGCTTAATATATTGTAAGACTTTATCCTCTCCCTTATCCATTCCCAGTCAGATTGCCATGGTCAAAAAAAGACTCCAAATTATCCTTCAGCCGCTCATGGTATACTGTCACTCTCCACTCCTGGCTCTATTCGTTTTTTCCTCTTGGTCTTACCTCTTTCGTAATTGGTCCATTTGACAGACCTAACTTGCTCTTTCTGCACCGAGTTGCCATCAGGCTTGCGCATAATAAACAAGTATTTGAAACCGCGCAGGTAGAAATTGAACCTTCTTGCTCTGTTGTACCAGAGTCCCGTATTGGAAGTCTGGCCTCTCCAATCACACGTCTTCCCTCATCTTTACACACGTCAACTGTAATTCCACTTCCCGCCATAGGTTATATCACTCAGTTACTTGAAACTTATCCACTCCCCAAGCATGACATTCAGGACAACCGATTGGTTCGCCGATTTCGGCTTCGCCAAGCCCCTTCTCTTTTACCCAAGTAGGGCAATCATCAATGAACTCAGGATTTTCTTCGTTTGAAGCAAGGCAATGGGTATAATCGTTGAACTGGTATATCAACTCATCTCCACTATAGCCACAAATCAAACACCTATATTTTCCCATTTTCCCCTATTCTTCGACGAGGGTAATTTGGCGTTTTTCCTCGTCCACTACGTATTTTAGTAACCTTACTGTTTTTTCTTCAATCACTCTCCTTTTATCCCGGTAGTTGAGCACTCTTTCGTCAAACTCAAAGCCAACGAGTATACTCTGGACCATATCTGAATCACCCTGCGCGAGTTTCCTTATCAGCCAATTCTCATACATTATGATCTGATTCAAGTCTTCTTCTGTTACTGTCCCCGTTTTTAACTCGATACAGGTGAACTTGTGAAGAATGTCAATCCCATCAACATTTGTCACATGGGTCAGAAAAACATCCATTACTTTATTGAACGAGGTGGGCACGTAATTTACGAAATCGCTGTAGTCACCGATGAGTCCCTTTAGTCTGCCGGTGGCGAAAGCTTGCATAAACCAAGCGTTGAGATAACCTTCGTAAATCAAACGTCCCTTTTTGTCACAATCTAACCGTATTGGCAAAGGCTGTGTTCTCGCCGGTAGATAAGGATTCGATATCGGCTTAGTGGAAGCATAGATCGGATTATTCCTGAGCAATAATCGAATTAATTCCTTACCTTCATCAATTGTAATAGGATGGTGGCTTTTCTTAGTAAATGTTCCTAAATCAAATGTCCAAATTTTGCCTTTGTCTCTCAGGTCCAATATGTCACTTAGGGCAATAGGATGGCTAAATTCTCGGACTGCCGGTTCGAAACAAATTCTATAGGGGAAAGTCTGTTTGGGATCATTCCAGAGTGGTTCATCATCATAAAAGGGGTCACCTATGACTCTCCATAGTCCATAAAGCCCCACATTTTTAACGTAAAGAAACAGAAAATCACCTGTTTTGATTCCAGCAAATCCGGCTATAACCTCGGAATTCATTTGCTCAGACTTTGGAGAAACGGTTGAGTAAATGCCCCCATAAGTTCCTCTTTCCACACACACCTTGAAATTATCTAGTCTAGTAAGTAGGATGTGATAGCCCACTTTATTCTCCTTATTAAATTAGCAAAGGCGAGACATCACGCTAGCTCGATAACACAGCTTTCGCTAGGATGTAAGCCACAACGAATGTCCCTCAGCTCTAATATCTCCTCACCACCGCTTTCAGGTTCGGTCTACATAAAGTATAGCACCGCACCTTCTACAACGCAGTTGCCATCGCGTAAATACAGGAAGAATCTAGGCATCGACCTCGATTGACTTTCCCACTTCGACCACTTTGGTTACCTCCCGCAGCAGTACTTATATTTCTTGCCTGAGCCGCAGGGACAGGGGCATTACACCTCAGCATTAGACTTTCATTACCCGCGGTAAATTTCCTTTCGGTGAACCGACACGCAGCACTATCAGTTCATCGTTCTCTAGATCAAATATGACTCTGTAATCTCCAACTCTGAATCTATAATTCCCTAAGGAGGGGTCAACCATTTTCGTCGTATAACTCAAAGGGTCTTCACTGTATTTTCTTAGAGCGTTTCCTATCCTTTCTTTAATCTCTGGCTCCAACTTAGAAATATCCTTCGCTGCCCTTTCAGTGAAAATGATTTTATATTCCATTCAGGTAGAACCTACCCCTCAAATAGCTCTTCATAGGAAACAGTTCTTCCTTCCTTGTAATCCCTCCGCGCTTCATCAATGCTTTCCAGATACTCAGGGCTCGTAGCAGCTAACAGGTTTTCAATAAAGAACTCTCTATCCTCATCACTTAGCTCCCGTAACGCAATGGCCAAGTCTCTAACAGAAAAACCAATCTTCACTTCAACTTCCGGCGATTTCTTCATTTTCTCTCCCCTATTTATAGTAAAGCTTAGATTGCTTCGCTCGCAATGACGACCATAAGGTGATTTCCTACCTCCCACAGCAATGCTTATATTTCTTGCCTGAGCCGCAGGGGCAGGGGGCATT
>CAZJGF010000068.1:0-8455 GCA_964545665.1 uncultured Dehalococcoidales bacterium | reverse complement strand
CAAGAAATCATCAACATTGACAAAGGCTCCTGTCAAAGGTTTCGACAAATTTGCGCAGACTTGTTAGAGCTTTTTTTTAGTATAAGCAGTTGGAGGGCCAAAAATGAAAGCGATGGTGCTTAAGAAAATCTCCTCAGTCGAGGAAATGCCCTTGGAGTTAGTGGATTTGGCGGATCCGATTCCTGGCCCGGGTCAAACTCGAGTCAAGGTTTCTGCCTGTGGCGTCTGTCATACCGAACTGGATGAAATTGAAGGCAGGGTTCCTCCATCACGGTTTCCCATGATTTTAGGACACGAGATTGTCGGCAGAGTAGAAAGTCTGGGGCCGGGAGCAACCAAATTTAAACAGGGAGATAGGGTAGGAATTGCCTGGATTAACTGGTCTTGTGGTCAATGTTCCTTCTGCCTCAAAGGCGAGGAGAATTTATGTGATACTGCCAAATGGACAGGAAAAGATGCCGACGGGGGCTATGCTCAATATACTATAGTCTCAGAAGACTTTGCCTATCCCATCCCGGAGATATTCACCGATTTGCAAGCAGCTCCCCTTTTGTGTGCCGGAGTGATCGGGTATAGAGCTCTGAGACTCACAGGAATGGAAGATGGCAAGGCCCTTGGTCTTTATGGATTTGGAGCCTCAGCCCATATTGTCATTCAGATTGCTAAACATAAATATCCCAACGGCAAAGTCTTCGTCTTCACTCGACCTAGCCAGGAAGAACACCGAAATCTAGCCAAGAAATTGGGGGCCGACTGGATTGGGGCGACTGGAGATACCTCCCCAGAAAAGCTCAACTGTGCCATTGACTTCACCCCTGTAGGAGTGCCGGTGCGTGAAGCTTTAAGGAACTTAGAAAAAGGGGGAAGGGTGGTCATAAACGCAATTCGGAAGACGACACCTATCCCAGAATTGGACTACGCTGAACATCTCTGGTATGAGAAGGAAATAAAAAGTGTTGCCAATGTGACCAGAAGGGATGCTCAGGAATTTCTGCCCTTGGCTGCTGAAATTCCCATTGCGCCCGAAGTTCGAGAATTCAGGTTAGAAGAGGCAAACGAAGCCTTAATTTTGCTCAAAGAGGGAAGAATCCGTGGCGCCGGAGTCTTGAACATCTTGGGATGAAAGGCAAACAGCAATAAGGTGATAAGGGTCACCGAGCAAACCACCCAGGTAGCATCAAATCGCTTCGCTCGCCAAGATTGGAAAGGAGATTGAGTTAAAATAAGGAATTTAAGAACCTTAAGGCAAAGCTCATCGGTGTCTTTGGCAACAATGACGGAGATAGACTTCTCCTGCAAAAGCGATTCCTGAACATTGGCGAACTTCACGAAGATTACCACGAGCTTGAGATAAAGGGCAAAAGGGTCGTGTTGATGCACCAACCGAAGTTCTTGAAAGCCCTCATCGCCAGCGGCGAATACGATTTAATCGTCTACGGCCACACTCACCAGGTTGATATTCGCCAGGGGCGGCCGTTGGTAGTCAATCCTGGAGAATGCGGCGGCTGGCTCACTGGAAGAACTACAATAGCCACGGTCGACTTAGAGACCATGAAGCCTGAAGTCCATGACCTTCGATGACTTCGCGCCTTCGCTGCACGCTGTTGACATCACCATATCAGCTTCTTTAAAATAGGCGACATGAAACTATTAGTTATAGGTTTAGGCCAATGTGGCGGCAGAATTGCCGATAGGTTCGCCCGACTGAATAAGAGGGCACACGCTGTGAGAGGGATTGATATACTTGCTGATGCCTTTGCTGTTAACACAGATGTTGCTGACTTGAGTGGGCTACGCACTATTCAGTCGGACTACAAACACAGGATTCTTGTTGGAGGTCAGCGGGCCAACGGTCACGGAGTAGGTAAGATAAGCGAGCTGGGCGCCGAGATAACAAGAGAGGATACTGACAAGATTATTGATTCCATACGAAAAACAGAACGGTTCTATGACACAGACGCCTTCTTATTGGTCGCTGCCGCCGCCGGGGGCACTGGTTCCGGAGGGATAGGAGTACTAACGCAGCACCTAAAAGAGCGCTACATCGGAAAGCCAGTATACGATATTATCGTTTTGCCATTCAGGCAAGAGGAGACAACGGAAACAAGGACTATTTATAACACGGCCACCTGTCTCAAATCTGCCTACTTAGTGGCCGATGCAATATTTCTTATTGACAATCAAAGGTATGTGAAGAAGGATTCCCCGGCCGGAGCAAACCTGTCAACGATTAATGCTCGGGCAGTCGAGCCATTTTACAATTTGCTTTGCGCTGGTGAAGAGACGAACAGAAGATACGTTGGGTCAAAAACACTCGATGCTGGAGATATAATACAGACCTTAGCGGGATGGACAGTAATTGGCCAGGGTAGCTCTCGAATCCCACGAAGGATGCCTCTATGCAGGCCAAAACGTGACTTCAGAGACAAGATGACTGAAACAAGCAAAGCAGCTCATTCTATGGACAAAGCTCTAGGTGAATTGTCGGTCACATGTGAGCCCAAGACTGCTGGGAGGGCTTTATACCTGGTCACTGCACCACCCAGGGAAATGCGCATGGAGGTAATCAAGGAACTTGGAGACAATTTGAGAGCTATGGCTCCAGAGGCCTTAATACGGAGCGGTGATTACCCGAGACAAAAAGGCTGGTTGGACGTCACTGTAGTTCTGTCTGAAATTAGCTCTATCAAGAAAATCACCAACTACTTTACCAAAGCAATCGATTTGATCTCTGCCATGAAAGCCAAACGCGGAACAGAGTACGAAAACAGAAAACTCGAAGAAACCTTCGATGGTATTCCCGTATTACTATAGAATTAGCCCGGTGGCGTGCCGCAGAATACTGTGCTATATCTGCTCTCTTGCAAAACTTGACTCACTAAAAACATAGCTAGAGAAGTTGCCTAGGTTGTGTATACCTTACTTTCTAGCTTTAGTGAAGACTGTCCATGTCCGCTCTATAGCCTCACTCCGGGCCTGTCGAGCTTTTCCCTCCGCTTCATCGCGAGTTCTTAATGCCTGGGTTATACTTTCCTCATAAACCTTTCTACTCTGGGCTATGCTTTCCTCACAAGCCTTTCTAGCTTGTTCTATCGCCTCATTATAGGTTCTGTCTGCCTGCTTTTCCTGATCCTTATAAGCCTCTTCCAACTGGTGTTCGGCTTCAATGTATGCTGCATAAGCTGCTGCAGCCCGCTGTTGAGTTTCATCAAGGAGGCCGCCAGCAACTTGCTCAGCTCTCTTAGGGGCGGCCTTCTTCGCTTTCTCTTCAGCCTCTTCCTCTTTGGCAATAAAAACTCGCTCTGCGTCAGCCATGGTAAACCTCCTTCATTCCATGAATTCTTATTCTAGCTTCCTCAGATGCACTTATACAAGAGCAAGATAAGCCAATGAGCAGAAATTGCCTCGACCGCTTACTTCGGCTAGGCTTGTTCCTCCCCATTCTCCTCAACAGCCTCAGTCTTACTAGCTGCATACATTCGAGCTAGAAAATCCAAGCGTGACTGAATTTCCCTTCTAGATTGCCTTGGACCCGTTTCTACTTCTTCCCCAGTTTCAGTCTTGCTTAAGGCTTCTTCCAACGTCTCTGGCGACAATTCAACAGCCGCCTCAATTTCTTCCTTGCTCACCTTGCTTATTTTTCCCGCTCCACTCATTGCTTTTTCGAATACCGTCATTGATGCCCTAGCAGCCTTCTTGGCTGATTTGGTTGTCTCTTCAGCCGTATTGATTGCCTCTTGTAATGCCCTTACCGATGTTGTAACCGCCTCCCTGGCTAGTCTTATGGATGTCTCGGTAGCCTCCCTGATTGCTCGTGTAGACTCTCCAGCAGCCTCGCTGGCTGATCGACTTATTTCTTCGGCCCTGTTTATGGCCTCACGCGATGTCGTTTTTGCTTCTTCAGCAGTCTCCACAGCTGCTTGACCTACCTCCTCGGCCCTACTCACAGCTTGCTCTGATGCTCTTTTTGCCTCTTCACTAGCCTTCAGAGCTGTTTGCCTTGTTTCTTCAGCCCTCTTTGTAGCTTCCTGGGCTTCTCTTGTCGCTTCTTCGGCTTTGCTCGTAGCTTCCTGAGATGCCCTTGTCGCTGTCTCAACAGCTTCAGAGGAAGATTGGACTGATGCTTCAGCTCGGCTTACAGCTTTCTGAGCTGCTCCCATAAGCGTTTTGGCTTCCCTTTGGGTCCTCTTGCTTATTTCATGAGCCTTGCTTATCACTTCCTCAAATGCCTTTGCTGATGCTTCACCAGACGCCGCTGTTGATTGGCTTATCCTTTCGACCTTGCTTACCGCCTCCTTGAAGGCCCTTGACGATGCCTCAGCAGACGCCGCTGCCGATTGGCTTATCCTCTCGGCTTTCAGCACTGCTCCTTGGGATGCTCTCGTTGCTTCCTTAGCATCTCTAGCAGCGGCTCGGCCTACTTTCTCAAGCTTGCTTATGGCTTGCTGCGCTGCTCTTCTAGCTTCAGTAGCGGCCTCCGTGGCTGCTTGGCTTATCTCTTCCGCTCGGTCCATTGCTTCCTGTGACACTCTTCTTGCCTCTTGAGCGGTTTCTTGTGCCGCTTCTCCTATGCCTTCAATCCTGCTCACGGTTTCTTGGGACGCTACTCTCGATGCTTCAGCAGAGTCCCTGGCAGATTTGACCAACTCCTCAACTCTGCTCACTGATTCCCTGAACGCTCTTGCAGCGGCTTCAGCAGCATCAGCGGCTGCTCTAATTGATGCTTCAGCCTTGCTTATCGTGTCCTGTGATGCTTCTATTACTGCCTCAGCAGACTCCCTAGCTGTCTGGCTTACCCTTTCAGCTTTCTTCGCTGCTTCCTCTGATGCTCTCTTAGCTTCCCTGGCATCCTTCCCAGCCGCTTGGCTTGTCTTCTCAATCCTGCTCAGAGCTTCCCGGGATGCTTTTCTTGATGCCTCAGCGGCTTGCTTGGCTGCCCGGCTCAGTTTCTCAGCCTTAGCTACTGCTTGCTCAAATACCCCGCTACTGTCTTCCATGTTCTCTTATAACTCCCATGAAGTCTTAATCGGCCACCACAAAGTCCAGAATCCGCGACTCTCTTCTGTGCTTCCCAGGTCTAATTGTAGTCGAAGCTACTCGCTTTTTTCAATGCGTGTTCCACCGTGAGCTACCGAAGATACCTAGATTCACAAACCTCAAAACACCAAGCCAGGAAAGGAAATACGATTAACCCAGACTCATACTCTGCTCAACCACGCTGTTTTTATCTCTTCGAGTGTCTTTGCCGCAAGTAACGCTTCAGCTTGGTCTGCCTCTTCTTTGCTGAATGCATCAATATTGCTACAGATATCTGCTAGCCTATCTGCTGGAAACTTGCACGCCCCGTTCTCATCCATGTGAATCATATCGCCAGATGAGACATCCATCCCCGCAACCGAAACAGGCACATTTATCGCTCTCAAGGCAAAATCTCCATGTTCAGGCGTGACGCCACTCATAATGTATTGAATACCTAGCGGACGCATTTCGTCTACGTCCCTAGACGGACCATCCGTTACAACCCCTACGACTCCACAAGCTTTCAGTAGGGCCGTGAATTGCCCGCCAAACAATCCGGCTCTGTTGAATATCTCCGGTGGATATACTTGCTGGCATACAACGATTGATGGTTTCTTTGCTTTTCCCAAGCTGTCTATCAAGTCTATGAATGACAATGATGGATACTTCGGATCAGGCACCGAGAACACGAGTGTGAATGCGTAGCCTACCGTCCTACCCATCTCGGGAAATATGCAATGAACTGACTGATCGGTATACCATCTCCCATTCCACTGGTCATAAAGACCTAAGCAATGAGGGTTACTTGGATAGGTAGCTACAATATTTCCCACTGTTGGCGTACTGAATCCTCGCAGTTTTTCTAACATATCCTTCTCTGATAATTCCGCCATTTCAACCCCCTTATCCTTCCTTCTTTTATCATTCCCTGTCTATCCCGATGCTCGCCACTATGAAAGGCACAACAACTACTATCTCTATCACTTCTCAATCACTTCCTTGTTCACCAAATTGGGCGGCACCTCACCTTTCAGACCAGCGACCAAATTAGTAGCAGCCATAACGGCCATCTTTTCTCGGGTGGCCTTAGAAGCGCTGCCAATGTGAGGCACGACTACCACATTATCCAGCTCGGCTAATCCGGGAGCCAAAGCTGGCTCATTCTCATATACGTCTAGGGCTGCCCCAGCAATCCATTTCTCCCGCAGAGCGTGAACCAGGGCCCTCTCGTCTACTAAAGGACCCCGAGCTGAATTGACAAGGTAAGCAGTCTTTTTCATCATCTTCAGCTCTTTTGCTCCGATTAAATGCCGTGTTTCAGGAACAAGTGGGACATGAAGGGTCACAAAGTCTGAGCTTGAAAGAAGCTCCTCTAGGGGGACAAACTCCACCCTCAACTCATCTTCCATCTCCTTCGGAGCCTTTTTTACATCCGTATACAGAACCCTCATCTCAAATCCCCCAGCTCTTTTAGCTACTGTCCGGCCAATTCTACCCAGGCCAATTATGCCAAGTGTTGAGTGATGAACATCGGACCCCAAAAGGAGCATAGGCGTCCAACGTTTAAACTTTCCCTCTCTGGTGAACTTGTCGGATTCCACAATCCTCCTGGCTATGCTCATTATGAGAGCCCAGGTCAAATCTGCTGTTGTGTCCGTTAGTACCTCCGGGGTATTGGTCACCATAATGCCTCTCCTGGTGGCCTCTACTATGTCGATATTGTTATAGCCGACGGCGTAGTCGCTGATAATCTTCAAATTAGTGTTTGCACTCATTATTTCCCCGTCGATGGTATCAGGGAGAAGGCAGAGCAATCCGTCTGCTTCCTTCACCTCCTCCATAAGCTCCTGTTTAGTTAAGAATCTATCGTACGGATTGACTTTTACCTGACATTCCTTTTCCAAAATATCAAGCCCGGGTTGCGGAATTCCACTGGTAACAAAAACTTTTGGCTTCACTTACACTACTTCCGTTGGATTTATGCCATAACTTTGCTTCGAGAATCCGGTCAACCAGACCAAGGCTATTATACACACAAACAGCGTTCCTATAAATGACACCGCGTCAAATACCTAGATCCGTTCATACATGGAAGTGAATAATTAACGGTCAAGCTAGTTATGAAATACTAGACAAAGCAATAATCAGCAAATGATTGCCATAAGTCCACCGACTATTTCTAGGCTTCCTCTAGCCACAAAATGTGATACGCTATACCCAAGACAATAGAATTAGGGGATAGGCTATGATAAACCAGATTTTGCTTGCAATCGTCATAATACTCCTGATCGTGCTGATTTTCCTTGTTCTCAGGGGAAGAGGAGTTAAGCCAAGGGATATCGAAGATGCCGTATCAACTACCTGGACAAAACTAGGCCTGGACGAAAAGATAGGCATGCTAACTGCTCATACCCAGGATATCCGCAATTCCCACAGATCAATCGAGCAAATGCTCCGAGTGCCAAAGGAGCGAGCCGACCTTGGCGAAATCAGCCTGGAAACAATGCTCTCAGACCAACTTCCGCCAGACATGTTTGGCATCAGAAAGGTAATCCTCGACGGAAAAATCCCCGACGCACATATTAAATCAACCGTGGGGCTCATTTGCATAGATTCCAAGTTCCCCCTCGATAACTACAGAAGAATGCTGGAAACCGAAGATTCCAAAGAAAAAGAAAGACTTAAGAATGATTTTCGCAAGGATATGCAGAACCATCTCAGCAAGATAGCTGAAGACTACGTGTGCCCGGAGGAGGGCTCAGCAGAATTCGCCTTTGCCTATATTGCCTCCGAGGCTGTTTATTACTTCTTGGTTAACGAAGAATTCGAAATGCTGCGGGACTACACGAAGAGAGGAGTCCAGGTTGTTTCGCCATTGACCCTCTCTCATAAAGTCGAACTCATAAAAGCTGGCGTCCATGCCAAGAAGCTCTCTGAAGAGGCGGAAGAGGTAAGGAAAGACCTTAATATAATTTGCCAGAGATTTAATGAGATCGATGAATTGTGGCGGGTATTTTATAGCACGCACTTAAGAAACGCAGGGGAAAGGGCAGACGAACTGGACAGGGCCTATAGGAAGCTAAGAGACGAGTTTGACCGGATTTCAAGGATGTCAAAGGAGTAGAAAACGATAACCAAAGCACGCCAGACACAGCGGGAGAGCTGGGAACTAGAGCAAGAGCCTAAGGTGGTTGACGAGCCGCGAGGACGAGGGAAAATGCTTATTCCCACACCCCCTTGACGTCGCTGCCTTGATACGCAAGGTCGAGTAAGCTCGATAGCCACAGAAATTCCGCGCTCAAGGCTTCCCAAAATGCCCAAACTTGAACGGAAAACCGAAAATTTAAGTAATTTCTTTCCTGGATTTGGAGGTAAAGTAAAGATAATGCAATTGACATAAACGAAATATGTAGTAGAATGATAGTAGGGCTAAAGA